>NZ_AMXB01000012.1:0-128313 GCF_000310125.2 Thauera sp. 27 | reverse complement strand
CGACAGCGCCATGGCCGCCGCGGTGGCGCCGACCGTCGCCCCGGCGCCACCGCGGGCGACGCCCGAGCCACGCCCGCGCGCGCGCAAGAAGCTGGCAAGTCCGCTCAGCTAGCATGGGAGATCAGCGCCTCGAAGCGAGCCTGCAAGGATTCGAGCTCACGCTGCAACGCGCGCTCTTCGACCAGCTCACCGGTGGCGGTGATGCGGCGCATGGCCACACCGACCGCCAGCACGTCGATCAGCAGCAGATGCAGAATGCGTGACACCATCGACAGGTAGCCTGCCCCCTCTTCCGGGTGCGCGACCTCGAGCGCCACCGTCGCGCGTTGCGCCAGCGCCGAGCCAGCGGCGGTGATCGCAATCACCGCCGCCCCCGCCTGCAGGGCGGCGTCCGCCGCCTGCAGCGTTTCTGCCAGGCTGCCCGACTTGGAAATCGCCACCACCACATCGCCCGGCCCCAACAGGCGCGCGGCCATGAGCTGGATGTGACTGTCGATGTAGGCGTTGCTCGGAATGCTGAAGCGGAAGAACTTGTGCTGGCCGTCGAGCGCGGCGACGCTAGAATTGCCCACGCCGTAGAGTTCGATGCGCCGCGCCGCGGCCAGCAGATCGATAGCACGCTCGATCGCCGCGCCGTCGAGCTGATCGCGCAGCTTCGTGATCGCCGAACTGGTGTTGTTGAAGATCTTCGCCACCAGCTCCGCGCCCGGGTCGCCAATCCGCACCTGACTGTGGCGCACCGGCACGGCGGCGGTGAGGCCAGAGGCGAGCTTGAGCTTGAAGTCCGACAGTCCCTGCATGCCGAGCGAACGGCAGAAGCGGATCACCGTCGGCTGGCTGACCTCAGCCTTGGCCGCGATCTCGGCCACCGGGTCGTTGAGCACCGTGCGCGGCTGCTCCAGCACCAGGCTCGCCACCCGCCGCTCGGCCGGGCTCAGGCTGTCCATGCCCGCGCGGATACGCTCGAGCAACTGCCCGGAGTCCGCATGGTCCTGCAGGTGGTTGCGCAGCACCTCAGCCGCGCCGCACAGGCCGGTCTGGTCGGACAGCACGAGGTAGGTGGGGATGCGCGACACGAAGCCGGTGTAGCGGCCCTTGTCCTCGAACGCGCGGCGAAAGCTGGACTGCTCGATGAAGCCCGCCAGACCGCGCACCAGCGCGCTACCGACATAGATGCCGCCGGTAGCGTTGAGCATCACCGCAACATTGGCCGCCGCGGTGCCAAGCATGCCGCACAGACAGTCGAGAGCACGCCGGCTCAGCGCATCGCCCTCGAGCAGGCCACGCCGCAACACTTCGTCGGGCGAGTCGATGTGCACCGTGAGCCCTTCGTCGGCCGCCAGCGCCTCGCGGATCAGCACCAGGCCGGGGGCCGAGATCAGGCGCTCCGAGGACACGTGCGACCAGCGCCTCCAGGCATGGCGCAGCACGATGAGCTCGGTTTCGTTGGCCGGCGAGAAGGCCATGTGGCCGCCCTCGGAGGCCAGGGTCGCCCAGCGCTCACCATTGGGGATCAGGGCCGACACACCAAGACCGGTGCTGGCACCGATGAGACCGATCACGCCCTCGGCATGCGCTTCGCTGCCACCGATCAGCCGCTTCTCGTTGGGCGTCAGCTTGGGCAGCGCCATCGCCATCGCAACGAAGTCGTTCACCGCGAGCAGGGTGTGCATGCCGAGCGCACCGCGCACCGCCTCGATCGAGAACTGCCAGTCGCGATTGGTCATGCGCACAATGTCGCCGTCGATCGGGTTCGACAAGGCCATTGCCGCATGCAGCGGCCGCGGCCCGTCGATGCCCTCGAGATAGGCGCGGCACACTGCCTCGACGCCTGAATAGTCCGCGCAAGGCAGGTTTGCCGGCTGCTCGAAGGCGCCCGGCGCAACCTCCAGCGCGAAGCGCGCCGTGGTCGCGCCGATGTTGGCGACCAGCCGCGGCCCCGCCGCATAGGTCCCAACCCGCGCCAGCTTCAGCGATTCGTCGTTGCGTCCCATCTCCCCTTCGCTCCTTGATGCGGCTCCACCCGCGAACCCGCAATGATGCCCGACGACGATGCCGAATCAGCGCGCGCGCAGCTGCGAGGCCACGCGCGCACGGCGGCCGATCTCGTCCCAGTCGCGTGCCTTCACCAGCGCATCGGGCGCCAGCCAGGAGCTGCCCACGCACAGGACGTTGGGCAGGGAAAGGAAATCAGCAGCGTTGTCAACGCTGACGCCGCCGGTGGGGCAGAAACGCAGGTCGGGCAGCGGACCGTAGAGCGCCTTCAGCATGCCCACGCTACCGGCCTGCTGGGCAGGAAAGAGCTTGAGCCGGGTGAAGCCGGCCTCGGCCGCGGTCATCGCCTCCGAAGTGGTCATCACGCCGGGCAGCAGCGGAAAGCTCGATTCGCGCGCGGCGGCCGTCAGCCGCGGCGTGAGCCCGGGCGAGACCGCGAAGCGCGCACCGGCGCGCTCGACGGCGACAAGCTGTTCGGGCGTGGTCACCGTGCCGGCGCCCACCACCGCCTCGGGCACGGCCTCGGACAGGCAGGCGATGACCGACATCGCATTCGGCGTGCGCAGCGTCACCTCCAGCACGCGCACGCCATTGTCGACCAACGCGCGCGCGAGCGGCACCGCGTCGACGACCTTCTCGATCACCAGCACGGGCATGACCGGCCCCAGTCCCAGAATCTGGTCCAGCACTTGTTGCTTCGAATCCATGACGACCTCAATGGCAAAAATTCGATTCGATGACGGCGCCAGTCCCCCCGGACCGCGCTCCGCAAGGGCTCAGGCGGGCAGCCCGAAACTCATGGCGCCGTCCTCGGCGCCCGACACATGGCTGCGAAAGCCGCTGAAGAGCTCGCGCCCCATGCCGTGCTGGTTGGCCGACAGGTCCGCCTGCGCAGGCGTGCGCGCGGCCAGTTCGGCGGCGTCGACGCGCAACTCGAGAACGCCCTGCTCGGCATCGACGCGCACGATGTCGCCGTCCTGCACGCACGCGATCAGGCCGCCGTCACAGGCTTCGGGCGTGACGTGGATCGCTGCCGGCACCTTACCCGAGGCGCCCGACATGCGCCCGTCGGTGACCAGGGCCACGCGCTGGCCGTTGTCGAGCAGATTGGCGAGCGTGGGCGTGAGGCCATGCAGCTCGGGCATGCCGTTCGCCCTGGGCCCCTGGAAGCGCACCACGGCGACGAAATCCCCGGTCAGCTCGCCACCCTTGTAGGCGGCGATCAGCGCCTCCTGCGAATGGAAGACCCTCGCCGGCGCCTCGACCACACGCAACTCGGGCGCCACCGCCGACACCTTGGTCACCGCGCGGCCGAGGTTGCCCGCCAGCACCTTCAGGCCACCGTCGGCCGAGAAGGGCTGCGCGGCGGACGTCAGCACGCTGGGCTCCAGGCTCTCGGCCGGCCCCTTGACCCATTGCAGACGGCCATCCTCGAGCAGCGGCTGGCGGCGGTAGAGCGACAGGCCCCGACCGACCACGGTGTCGACCTCCTCGTGCAGCAGGCCGGCGTCGAGCAGTTCGCCGATCAGCAGGCCGGTGCCGCCGGCGGCGTGGAAGGCATTCACGTCGGCACTGCCGTTCGGATAGACGCGGGCGAGCAGCGGCACACAGGTCGACAGTTCGTCGAAATCGGTCCAGTCGATGTGGATGCCGGCGGCACGCGCGATGGCCACCACGTGCAGGGTGTGATTGGTGGAGCCGCCGGTGGCCAGCAGCGCGACGATCGCATTGACGATGGTGCGCTCGTCCACCATGCGCCCGATCGGCGTGTAGTGGCCGCCCTCGCGCGTGATCGCCGCCGCCTGGCGCGCGGCTTCGCGGGTCAGCGCCTCGCGCAGCGCGGTGCCAGGCGGCACGAAGGCGGCGCCCGGCAGGTGCAGACCCATCACCTCCATCAGCATCTGGTTGCTGTTGGCCGTGCCATAGAAGGTGCAGGTGCCGACCGAGTGGTAGGCGCGCGCCTCGGCCTCGAGCAGCTCGGCCTTGCCGATCTCGCCAGCGGCATAGCGCTGGCGGATCGCCGCCTTCTCCTTGTTCGACAAGCCTGAGCCCATCGGCCCGGCGGGCACGAACACCGTCGGCAGGTGACCGAAGGAGAGCGCGCCGATCAGCAGGCCAGGCACGATCTTGTCGCACACGCCGAGGCACAGCGCGGCGTCGAACATGTTGTGCGACAGCGCCACCGCTGTCGCCATCGCGATCACGTCGCGCGAGAACAGAGACAGCTCCATGCCGGGCTGGCCCTGAGTGACGCCGTCGCACATGGCCGGCACGCCACCGGCGAACTGCGCCGTGGCGCCCGCCTCGCGCGCTGCCTGCTTGATCCACTCAGGAAAGGCATGAAAGGGCTGATGCGCCGACAGCATGTCATTGTAGGACGACACGATGGCCAGGTTGGGCCGGCGCTGCTCGCGCAGCATGATCTTGTCGCCGGCGGGCGCCGCGGCAAAACCGTGGGCGAGATTGGTGCACGACAGCGAGCCGCGCAGCGGACCAGCGCGCGAGGCGTCGTCCACACGCTGCAGGTAAGCCGCGCGGGTCTGGGCACTGCGAGCCTGGATGCGGCGAGTCACGCGCTCCAGCGTCGAGTGGATGGCCATCGGGATACTCTCCATTCAAGGTGTAGTCAAATAGTAGTTTAACTACATCTCTTTTGCAAGCTCCTCGTACACCTCTGAGCCTGCGAAACGCGGAACTCCTGCTGAATTTACGCATACATTCCCCTCAAGTCAGGGCGCAGCACGGAGTGCGGACAGCAGAGCCGTGGAGGGAATTTAGTCCAAAGCGCTTGCGTTTTGTAGTTTTCCTACTTATAGTCAAATTAACGATCCACATGCCCCTTCTCATCAACACGCGAGATCAAGATGTCACTACACACTGGACAAGACGTCGTTCTCTTCGGCGGCACGGGTGACCTGGTGATGCGCAAGCTGCTGCCCGCGCTCTACCACCTGCACTGCGCCAACATGCTCGGCGCCGACGTCTCGATCATCGGCGTCGCTCGCGAGACGCTCGACACCACGGGTTACCGCCAGCTCGCCGCCGAGCAATGTGAACGCTTCCTGAAGGGACACTTCGACACCGCACATTGGAATGCTTTCGAAGCCCGCCTCCACTACGTCGCGCTCGACGCGCGTGATGCTTCCGGCTTCGTCCCATTACGCGAACGCCTGGGCGCGGTCACCAGCCGCTCGCAGGTCTATTACCTTTCGACCGCCCCGGCCTTGTTCACCGCAATCTGCCGCCACCTGCACGAGACCGGGCTGATCACATCCGCCAGCCGCGTAGTGCTGGAGAAGCCGCTCGGCCATGACCTCACCTCGTCTCGCGAGATCAACGACGAGGTCGGCCGTTACTTCGGCGAGCAGCAGATCTATCGCATCGACCACTATCTTGGTAAGGAGTCGGTGCAGAACCTGCTGGCGCTGCGCTTCGGCAACGCGCTGTTCGAGCCCCTGTGGCGGCGCGAGTGGGTGAGCGACGTGCAGATCACCGTCGCCGAGCAGATCGGCGTCGAGTCGCGCGCAGAGTTCTACGACAAGACCGGCGCCCTGCGCGACATGGTGCAGAACCACCTGCTGCAGTTGCTGTGCATCGTCGCCATGGAGCCGCCGGCCTCGATCGACGCCGACGCGGTGCGTGACGAGAAACTCAAGATCCTGCGCGCGCTGCGCCCGATCGGCGAGGACGAGGTGCCGCTGCGCACCGTGCGCGGCCAGTACCGTGCCGGCGCCAGTGGCGGCCAGCCGGTGCCGGGCTACCTGGACGAGCCGGGCATCGTCGCCGGCAGCCGCACCGAGACCTTCGTCGCGCTTCAAGCCAACGTCGACACCTGGCGCTGGGCCGGCGTGCCCTTCTACCTGCGCACCGGCAAGCGCATGCAGGAGCGCCTGGCGGAAATCGTCATCAACTTTCGCGCCGTGCCGCATTCGATCTTCGGCAAGCCGGCCGCGGCACTGCAGAACAACCGCTTGGTCATCACCATGCAGCCCGACGAGAGCGTCAAGCTCCACCTGCAGGCCAAGCGCCCTGGCGACCAGATGCTGCTGAACCCGGTGTCGCTCGACCTCGACTTCACCGAGGGCGCGCAGAGCCGCCGCCTGGAGGCCTACGAGCGCCTGCTGATGGACGTGATGCGCGGCAACCTGACGCTGTTCGTGCGCCGCGACGAGCAGGAAGCGGCGTGGAAGTGGGTCGAGCCCATCATGTCGAGCTGGCACGACTCGGGCGAACCGCCCAAGTCCTACACCGCCGGCACCTGGGGCCCGGCCGCCTCCACCGCCCTGCTGGGGCGCGAGGGCTTCCACTGGCACGAGGAGGTCTGAGCATGATCGAGTTGCAGCGCTTTGCCGACACCGCAGCGCTCGACGCCGCGCTCGCCGAAGCCATCGTGCAGTCGCTGCGCGAGGGCATCTACCAGCGCGGCGCCGCTAGCCTGGTGGTGTCGGGCGGCCGGACGCCGCGCGGCATGTTCGCGCGGCTGGCTGCCGCCCCGCTGGCCTGGGACCGCGTCACGATCACACTCGCCGACGACCGCTGGGTGCCGGAAGACCATCCCGACAGCAATGGACGCAGCGTTCGCGAGGCCCTGTTGCGCGACAACGCCACGCAGGCGCGCTTCGTACCGCTCTACCGCGACGCGGCCGAGCCCTGGTCGGCGCTTGCCGCCAGCGCCGCCGCGCTCGCCGCGCTGCCACGACCCTTCGACGCGGTGGTGCTCGGCATGGGTGAAGACGGCCACACGGCCTCGCTGTTTCCCGCAGCCGACACCGCGCCGGCGCCGTGCGACGCCACCACCCCCGATCTGATCGGTGTGCGCCCCACCCGTGCGCCGCACGACCGCATCTCGATGACCCCGCCGGCGCTGCTTAACACCCGCCTGCTTGCGCTGCACTTCACCGGCACAGCGAAGTGGTCGGTGCTGTGCGAGGCGCTAAAGCCCGGCCCGCTTGACCAATACCCGATCCGCAACGTACTGCAACAGGAAGAGGTCCCCTGCCGTGTGTTCTGGACGACCTGACCGCGCCACCCGCCTGGTCGCCGACATCGGCGGCACCAATGCGCGCTTCGCCCTCGCCGGGGCGCCCGGCGCCGCGCCCAGCCACATCCGCGTGCTGCCCTGCGCGGACTTCGCCGGCCCGGAACAGGCGGTGCGCGCCTATCTTGCCGCCGAGGGGGTGTCCCTGCCGCGCGTCGCCGCCTTCGGAATCGCCAATCCGGTGACGGGTGACTGCGTGGCGATGACCAACCATCACTGGGCGTTCTCGGTGGATGGCCTGCGCGCCACCCTCGGCCTCGAGCGCCTGCTGCTGATCAACGACTTCACCGCGCTCGCACTGTCGCTGCCGCACTTGACTGGGGCCGAGCTCGAACAGGTCGGTGCCGGCGTAGCCCTGCCCGGCCAGGCGATCGCCCTGCTCGGCGCCGGGACCGGTCTGGGCATCTCCGGGCTGGTGCCGGCGGGCGACGCGCTGGTCCCGCTGCAGGGCGAAGGCGGCCATGTCACCCTGCCCGCCGGCACGCCGCGCGAAGCGAATCTGATCGCGCTACTGGCCGAGCGCTACGGCCACGTATCGGCCGAACGCGTGCTGTCGGGCCCTGGCCTGGTGGCGCTGCACGACGCGCTGCGCCATCTCGACGGCCGGCCCGGGCTCGAGCTCGACAGCGCGACGATCAGCTCGCGCGGCCTCACCGGCCAGTGCCCGGTGTGCACCGAGACGCTGCACCTGTTCTGTGCCCTGCTCGGCACAGTGGCCGGCGACCTGGCGCTGACGCTGGGCGCCCGCGGCGGCGTATTCGTGGGCGGCGGCATCGTGCCACGCCTGGGCGAGTTCTTCGCCCGCTCAGCCTTCCGCGAGCGCTTCATCGCCAAGGGCCGCTTCCGCGGCTACCTCGAGAAGATTCCGACGCGCGTGATCCGCGCGCCCTATGCAGCGCTCACTGGCGCCGCGCATGCCCTCGACACCGCCTTTGCGGTCGGCTTTGACAGCCGCGCGCAGCAGGGCGCATCCACCATTCCATTCGCCTGACCCGAAGGACACGCCGAACATGAGCAAGGCCCTCCCCAGCTGGCAAGCCCTCGCCGCCCACCGCAACGACATCGCCGAGCACCAGCTCAAGGACCTCTTCGCCGCAGACCCCGGCCGCAGCAGCCGCATGTGCACCGAGGCCTGCGGCCTCTTCCTCGACTATGCGAAGAACCGCGTGGACGACACCACCCTCAGCCTGCTGTTCCAGCTCGCCCGCGAAACCGGCGTCGTCGAGCGCCGCGAGGCGATGTTCGCGGGTGAGCGCATCAATGTCA
Organism: Thauera sp. 27; assembly: GCF_000310125.2. Taxonomy (NCBI): domain Bacteria; kingdom Pseudomonadati; phylum Pseudomonadota; class Betaproteobacteria; order Rhodocyclales; family Zoogloeaceae; genus Thauera; species Thauera sp. 27. The sequence goes on along the minus strand of NZ_AMXB01000012.1, from coordinate 120,014 downwards.
CCGAAGGCCGCGCCGTGCTGCACACCGCGCTGCGCAAGCCTGCCGGCAGCGTGATCACTTTCGACGGCGACAACGTCGTCGATGCGGTGGTAGCGGTGCGCGAACGCATCCGCATCTTCAGCGACAGCGTGCGCGACGGCCAGTGGCAGGGCTTTGACGGCCGCGCGGTCACCGACATCGTCAACATTGGCATCGGCGGTTCCGACCTCGGCCCGCTGATGGCTTGCGAGGCCCTGCGCGAGATCGCCCACCCGCGGCTGCGCCTGCACTTCGTCTCCAATGTCGATGGTGTACAAATCGATGCACTGCTGGGCACGCTCGATCCGGCCACCACCTTGTTCATCGTCGCCTCCAAGACCTTCACCACCCAGGAGACGCTGACCAACGCCCACACCGCACGCAGCTGGCTGCTGGCACACGCCCGCAACGAGGAAGCGATCGCGCGCCACTTCGTCGCCGTGTCCACCAATGCCGAGGCGGTATCGCGCTTCGGCATCGACACCGCCAACATGTTCGGCTTCTGGGACTGGGTGGGCGGTCGCTACTCGATGTGGAGCGCGATCGGCCTGCCGATCGTGCTGCAGATCGGCGCCGAGCATTTCGACGCCCTGCTCGCCGGCGCCCACGCGATGGACGAGCATTTCCGCAGCGCGCCGCTCGAGCGCAATCTGCCGGTCATCCTCGCCCTGCTCGGCATCTGGAACATCGACTTCCTCGATGCGCCCACCCAGGTCATCGCCCCCTACCACCAGGGTCTGCACCGTCTGCCCGCCTACCTGCAGCAGCTCGACATGGAGTCGAACGGAAAGTCGGTGCGGCTGGACGGCAGCCCGGTCGATTGTCAGACCAGCCCAGTGATCTGGGGTGAGCCTGGAATCAACGGCCAGCACGCTTATTTCCAGATGCTGCACCAGGGCACGCGCTTCGCGCCGGTCGACTTCATCGGCGTGCTTGAGCACCCCGCCCGCCTGCATGAGCACCACCGCATCGCCTTCGCCAACATGGTCGCGCAGGCCGAGGCGCTGATGCGCGGCAAGACCGCGGCCGAGGTTGAGGCCGAGATGCGCGCCGCCGGCCTGCCCGAGGAACGCGTCGCGATGCTGATCCCGCACCGAGTGTTCGGCGGCAACCGCCCGAGCAACACCCTGCTGCTCGAGCGCCTAGACCCCCTCACCCTCGGCGCCCTGATCGCGCTCTACGAGCACCGTACCTTCGTGCAGGGCGTGGTATGGGGCGTCAATTCCTTCGACCAGTGGGGCGTCGAGCTTGGCAAGCAGCTCGCCGCTCACGTGCTCGACGATCTCGCCGGCGCGGACGACCAAAGTGCCCACGACGGCAGCACCGCGGCGCTGATCGAGCGCTACCGCAGCCACGCCCGCAGCGTCGGCGCCCCGGCCTGAGCGCCACCCCAGGAGACATCGTGAGCACTTCGCGCAATACCAAGATCCTCGCCACCCTCGGCCCGGCGAGCTCGGACCTGGACACCATCCGCGCCCTGCATGCAGCCGGCGCCGACGTGTTCCGCCTGAACTTCAGCCACGGCACGCATGAGGACCACGCCGCCCGCGCCGAGCTGATCCGCCGCGTGGCGGCCGAGACTGGCCGCCCGATCGGCATCCTCGCCGACCTGCAAGGCCCCAAGCTGCGCATCGGCACCTTCGCCGACGGCGCGGTGAGCCTCAAGCGTGGCGAGCGCATCCGCTTCGACGCCGACCCCACGCCGGGCGATGCCCGCCGCGTGTGCCTGCCGCACCCCGAGATCATCGCCGCCTCGGCGGTGGGCGACCTGCTGCTGCTCGACGACGGCCGCATCCGCCTCGAGGTGTGCACGGCGCAGCCCGACGCGCTCGAGTTGGTGGCGCTCAATGACGGCGTGCTGTCGAACCGCAAGGGCGTGAATGTGCCCTCGGCCACCCTCGATCTGTCGCCGCTGACGGCGAAGGACCTCGCCGACCTCGACTTCGCCCTCGGCCTGGGCGTCGATTGGGTGGCGCTGTCCTTCGTGCAGCGGGCCTCCGACGTCGCCGAAGCACAGGCCCGCATCGGCGGCCGCGCCGCATTGATGGCCAAGATCGAGAAGCCCTCGGCGATCACCGACATCGAGGCCATCCTCGCCACCGCCGACGGCATCATGGTGGCGCGCGGCGACCTCGGCGTGGAGATGCCGGCCGAGGAAGTGCCCGGCCTGCAGAAGAAGCTGGTGCGCCTGGCGCGCGCCGCCGGCAAGCCGGTGGTGGTCGCCACCCAGATGCTGGAGTCGATGGTGAGCGCCCCCGCGCCCACCCGCGCCGAGGCCTCGGACGTCGCCACCGCGGTGTTCGACGGCGCCGACGCGGTGATGCTGTCGGCCGAGTCCGCGTCCGGCCAATACCCACTCGAGGCGGTGCAGATGATGTCGCGCATCATCTGCCGCACCGAGGCCGATCCGCTGCACCGCCAGTACGTCGACACCGTCGCCGCCAACATGCAGGCGAGCGGCACCGACGCCATCGGCACTGCGATCCGCAGCATCACCGCGATGATGCCGGTGTGCGCCACCGTGGCCTTCACCGCCACCGGCGCCACCGCGCTGCGCATCGCGCACCAGCGCCCGCAGTCACGCATCCTGTGCCTGACCCCGTCCACGCGTGTCGCCGGCCGCCTGACGGTGGCCTGGGGCGTGCGCCCGCGGGTGTCCACCGCCACCGGCACGGTCGAGGAAATGGTCGATGCCGCGGTCGCCGCCTGCCGCAGCGACGACCTGGTGCGCCCCGGCGAGGCCGTGATCGTCACCGCCGGCGTGCCCTTCGGCACCCCCGGTACGACCAACCTGCTGCGTCTGGCCTGGCCGAGCGCGCTGCCCGCCTGAGACGGCCGCCCCCTCCACACCCTCGAACATCGAACAGGAACCCCGCCACCATGGACATGAAGCTCAACCCGATGCAGAAGAAACTGCACGACCTCTTCCCCGCCGAAGCCGACATTCCCGAGGACTGCCGCGTGCTCGCGCCGCTGCACCAGCGCTCCATCCTGCTCAACGGCGAGATGCAGATCTGGAAGGGCGAGACGCGCGCGGTGTTCTCACCGGTGCATGTGCGCACTGGCAGCGGCAGCCTGGCGCCAGTCGAGCTCGGCAGCTTCCCGGTCACCGGCACCGCCGAGGCCGACGCCGCGATCGCCGCCGCCACCCAGGCCTACGACAACGGCCGCGGACGCTGGCCGACGATGTCCGTCGCGGAGCGCATTGCCTGCGTCGAGAACTTCACCAACCAGATCGTCGCCCGCCGGCGCGAGATCGTGAACCTGATCATGTGGGAGATCGGCAAGAGCCTGGCCGACTCGGAGAAGGAGTTCGACCGCACGATCGACTACATCAAGGCCACGATCGCCGAGTTGAAGAGCCTGGACAACGCCAACTCGCGCTTCCAGATCGTCGACGGCACGATCGCCCAGATCCGCCGCTCGCCGCTGGGCATCGTGCTGTGCATGGGTCCGTACAACTACCCGATGAACGAGACCTTCTGCACGCTGATCCCGGCGCTCATCATGGGCAACGTGGTGTTGTTCAAGCCGCCGCGCTTCGGCGTGCTGCTCTACTACCCGATGCTGGAGGCCTTCCGCAGCGCCTTCCCGGCGGGTGTCATCAACATCATCTACGGCCAGGGCAGCGTCGTCGTGCCGCACATCATGGGCTCGGGCAAGGTCAATGTGCTGGCCCTGATCGGCACCAGCAAGGTCGCCGACCAGTTGAAGAAGGCCCACCCCAAGACCAACCGACTGCGCGCGGTGCTCGGGCTGGAGGCCAAGAACGCCGCGATCATCCTGGCCGATGCCGACATCGAGCTGACGGTGAAGGAATGCATCGCCGGCACGTTGTCCTTCAACGGCCAGCGCTGCACCGCGATCAAGATGATCCTGGTGCACCAGGCGATTGCCGACCAGTTCCTGCGCCGCTTCAACGAGGAGATCGCCAAGCTGAAGATCGGCATGCCGTGGGAGAAGGGCGTGATGCTGACCCCGCTGCCCGAGATGCAGAAGGTCGATTACATGAACGAGTGCATCGCCGACGCCGTCGCCCAGGGCGCCAAGGTGCTCAACGCCGACGGCGGCAGTTCGGTGGAGACACTGTTCTACCCGGCGGTGGTGTTCCCGGTGAAGGCCAGCATGAAGCTCTACCGCGAGGAGCAGTTCGGCCCGGTGATCCCGGTGGCGCCCTTCGAGGACGTCGAGACCGCGCTCGACTACGTGATCACTTCCGACCACGGCCAGCAAGTGAGCGTGTTCGGCAGCGATCCGGACCAGATCGCGCACCTGGTCGATCCGCTGGTGAACCAGGTCTGCCGCGTCAACATCAACTGCCAGTGCCAGAGGAGCCCCGACGTCTTCCCCTTCGCCGGGCGCAAGGACTCGGCCGAGGGCACGCTGTCGGTGCATGACGCGCTGCGCTCGTTCTCGATCCGCACCATGGTCGCGGCCAAGCAGACCGAGGCGAGCAAGAAGCTGCTCGACAGCATCGTGCTCGGCAACAAGTCGAACTTCGTGAACACGCGTTTCATCCTCTGATCGCGCTTCATTCGCCGACCCCGCTTCATCCCCTGATTCGCCGCTCATCCGCGTGCCGCAGCCTACGGCACCGGGGCGAGGACTCCCCGCCTCTGCCCCGGGCCGCCCTGCGCGCACGCGGACCCCAACCCATCAGTCGACAACACGCTTTCCGGACCATCACCATGTACGAAATCGCTTCCATCGACGCGCTCGAGATCCTCGACTCCCGCGGCAACCCCACCCTGCAGGCCACGGTGCGCCTGGCCTCTGGCCACCTCGGCCGCGCCGCCGTGCCCTCGGGTGCCTCCACCGGCCAGCGTGAAGCGCTCGAACTGCGCGACGGCGACCCCGCGCGCTTCGGCGGCAAGGGCGTGCTGAAGGCGCTCGGCCACATCGAAGGGCCCATCGCCGCTGCGCTCAAGGGCCGCGACGCCAGCGACCAGGCCGCCATCGACCGCCTATTGTGCGAGCTCGACGGCAGCGCCGACAAGTCCGCCCTCGGCGCCAACGCGCTGCTCGCGGTGTCGATGGCGAGCGCCCACGCCGGTGCCGCCGCGCGCGGCCTGCCGCTCTACCGTCACGTCGGCCACGCCGAGCGCGGCTTCGTGCTGCCTGTGCCGCTGATGAACGTGATGAATGGCGGCGCGCACGCCAACAACAGCCTGGACGTGCAGGAATGCATGATCGTGCCGCACGGTTTCGCGCGCTTCGGCGACGCGCTGCGCGCCGGCGTCGGCGTCTTCCATGCCCTGCGCAAGCTACTCGACGGCCGTGGCCTGCCCACCTCGGTGGGCGACGAGGGCGGCTTTGCCCCCAACGTCGCCGGGACCCGGGAGGCCCTCGACCTGATCCTCGCCGCGATCGAACTCGCCGGCTACAAGGCGGGCGGCGAGATCTCGCTCGCGCTCGACTGTGCCGCGTCCGAGTTCCACCACGACGGCCGCTACCGCCTCGACGGCGAGGGTGCCAACTACAGTCGCGCCGAGTTCGTCGGCTATCTCGCCGAGCTGGTCAACGACTATCCGATCATCAGCATCGAGGATGGCATGGCCGAGGACGACTGGACCGGCTGGGGCTGCCTCACCGACCGCCTCGGCCGCCGCACCCAGCTCGTCGGCGACGATCTCTTCGTCACCAACACCGCGATCCTGGCCGAAGGGATCGACAAGGGCATCGCCAACGCCATTCTGATCAAGCCGAACCAGATCGGTACGCTCAGCGAGACCCTGGCGGCGATGGAGATGGCGCGCAAGGCGGGCTATGCCTCGATCGTGTCGCACCGCTCGGGCGAGACCGGCGACACCACCATCGCCGACCTCGCGGTGGCCACCGCCTGCGGCCAGATCAAGACCGGCTCGGCCAGCCGCTCGGACCGCGTCGAGAAGTACAACCGCCTGCTCGCGATCGAACGCGAGCTCGGCGCCGACGCCCGCTTCGCCGGCTCGCAGGCCTTCGTCGCGCGCTGAACGCGCACAACCGTTTCCTCCCTTGGTCCGGCCCCGCCTGGTCTCCCTTCCCAATCCCCGGGGCCGGACCTTCTTTTTGCACCCCCAGACGGCGTACGCTGAACGCCGTTCAAGGATCCAGGCACCATGGCGCACCCGACCCCAGACCGACCCCATCGCATCGTCATCGTCGGCGGCGGTGCCGGCGGCCTCGAACTCGCCACCCGACTCGGGCGCAGGCACGGCAGCAAGGGCGAGATCGAGGTTGTGCTCGTCGACCGCACCCGTACCCACATGTGGAAGCCGCTGCTGCATGCGGTCGCCGCCGGCAGCCTCAACATCCACGAAGAGCAGATCGACTTCCTCTACCAGGCGCGCTGGAACGGCTTCACCTACTGCCGCGGGCCGATGACCGGTCTCGACCGCGCAGCGCGCCAGATCGTCGTCGGCGAGGTGCGCGGCGACGACGGCGACCTGGTGCTGCCCGAGCGTCGGCTGGCCTACGACACGCTGGTGCTCGCCGTGGGCTCGCTGTCCAATGACTTCGGCACGCCCGGCGTCGCCGAGCATGCCTACAAGCTCGACGCGGCCTGGGAGGCCCACCTCTTCCACCGCAAGCTGGTCAACGCCTGCTTTGCCGCCGACCACAGCCTGCCCGGCGCCGACGGCCGGCTCGACATCGTCATCGTCGGCGCCGGTGCCACCGGCGTCGAGCTGGCGGCCGAGCTGCACAACACCACCCGCATGCTGGCCGGCTACGGCCTGCGCAACATCGACCCCGAGCGCCATATCCGCATCCGCCTGATCGAGGCCGGCCCGCGCATCCTGCCCGGACTGTCGGAGCCGCTGTCGGCCGCCGTCGCCGGTGTGCTGAGCGACCTCGGCGTGAGCATCGATACCGGGGTCAAGGTCACCGCGGTGACGCCCACCACCGTGCACACCGCCGATGGCGCAGAGTTTCCCGCCAACCTGGTCGTGTGGGCAGCCGGCATCCGCGCGCCCGCCTTTCTGCACGCGCTCGACGGCCTGGAATGCGACCGCATCGACCGCCTGGTGGTCGACGACTGCCTGCGTACGACCGTGGACAAGAACATCTTCGCCTTCGGCGACTGCGCCGCCGCACCCTGGAACGGCGGCCCCACCTGCCTGCCGCCACGTGCCCAGGTCGCCCACCAGCAGGCCGGCCACCTCGCCCGCGTGCTGCCCCCGCGCTTGCACGGCAAAGCCCCCCTGCCCTTTCGCTATCGCGACCAAGGCTCGCTGGTCTCGCTCGGCCGTCACCACACGCTGGGCAACCTGATGGGCTTCATCCGCGGCAAGGGCATCCGCATCGAGGGCATGGTGGCGAGCCTGATGTACTGGTCGCTGTATCGCAGCCACCTGATCGCCCTGCACGGTTTCTGGAAGACCGCAGTCGACACCCTCACCGGCTGGCTGCGCCGCCAGACCGACCCCCATGTGAAGCTGCACTAACGCCAACATCAGGGGGATAGGTCCATTCCCGGCCGGCCCACAATCCCGGCGTCCCCGCGCACCACCTGGCCACCTCACACCGACGCCAACTCCGTCCTAAAGCATTTAAATCCAGTTTCTTTACTAAACCTTCTTGACAGTCTAATCGAAAGACACTTTAATAAACCTAGTTGATTTATTAATAGACAAGCAAGAGCCTTTCGGGGTCGGGAGGAGTCAGGATGGACACGAACCAAGACGGACGCGGCGCGGGTACGATGGGTCTGCGCCGCCCGAACGACCGCCGCCTGTTCCAGCTGCTGCACCGCCTGGGCGAAGCCTCGAAGGCCGAGCTCGCGCGCCGCACCCAGCTCACCAGCACGGCAGTCGGCACCATCATCCAGGTGCTCGAGCAGGAAGGCCTGGTCACACCCACCGGGCGCCGCATCGAGGGCCAGCGCGGCCAGCCCGCCACCCTGGTGAGCATCAACTCAAAGGGCGCCTTCGGCATCGGCGTGCGCCTCGACCGCGACGCGATCGAGACCATCCTGGTCGACCTCGGCGGCGACATCATCGGCCGCCGGGTGCACGACTGCCTGCTGCCCGCCCCCGCCGATGCGCTCGCGCTGGTGGTGAAGGACATCACCGCCCTGCTCTCCCCGCTCGGGGCCGAGGAGCGAGCCCGCGTCGCCGGCGTCGGTGTCGCCCAGCCCTACAACCTCGGCGCCTGGCTCGGCGAACTCGGCCTCGACAACCCAAGCTTCGCCGAGTGGGACCGCTTCGACTTCGGCGCCGCACTCGAGCACGCCGCCGGCCTGCCAGTGTATGCCGAGAACGACGGCAACGCCGCCGCGATCGCCGAGCTGTTCTATGGCTGCGGCCGCAAGTACGACGACTTCCTGTACGTATTCATGGGCCCGGCGATCGGTGCCGGCATCGCCCTCGGCGGCACCTGCGTGCGCGGCGTCAGCGGCAACGCCGGCGACATCGCAGTGATGCCGGTGCCGGCGAGCCGCCTGCCCTCGGCGCCTGCGCCGACGGGCAAATGGACGATGCTGCTGGCACGTGCTTCGCTCAATGCGCTGGTACGCCACCTGCGCTGGCACGGCGAGCAGCTCGACACCCATGTCGATCTCGGCCCCTTCATCCGCGACGGCCATCCGGCGGTGGATGAATGGCTGCAGGACTGCGTCGATGCGCTCGCGCCAGCCGTGCGCTCCGCGCACGCCATGCTCGACGTGCCGGTGGTAGTGCTCGATGCCGACGTCGATTTCGGCCTGATCGAGCGCCTGCGCGAGGCGCTCGCCCGCGAACTGCGCGACACCGCTCCCGAGGCGCGCGGCGTGCCCGACATCGTGCGCGGCACCTTCGGCAGCGACGCCGGCGCGATCGGTGCCGCCAGCCTACCGATGTTCTTCAATTTCTCGCCACGCTCCGAGGTGCTGAACAGCGGCAACCGCGTAAACGAGGAGGCGCAACATGCCTGAGCATAAGGACAAGGCCCCAGTGCTGGAGATGCGCGGCATCTCCAAGACCTTCCCTGGCGTGCGCGCACTGAACGAGGTATCGCTGACGCTGTATCCGGGCGAAGTGCATTCGCTTATGGGCGAGAACGGCGCCGGCAAATCGACGCTGATGAAGATCCTGTCGGGCGCCTACACCGCCGACGCCGGCGGCGAGATCCGCATCGGCGGCCAAGCGTTCACCATCGCCGGCCCGCAGTCGGCACGCGAGCAGGGCGTCGCGGTGATCTACCAGGAGCTCGCGCTGTGCCCCAGCCTCACCGTGGCCGAGAACATCTACCTCGGTCGCGAGCTGCGCCACGGCCTTCGCGTGGCGCGGCGCGAGATGGAAACCGCGTGCACCGGCATCCTCGAACGCCTGGGCGCCGGATTCCGCGCCACCACCCTAGTCGACACGCTGTCGATCGCCGAGCGCCAGCTGGTCGAGATCGCCCGCGCACTCGAGGCGAAAGCACGCATACTGGTGATGGACGAGCCAACCACGCCGCTATCGTCTCGCGAGACCGACCGCCTGTTCGCGCTCATCCGCCAGCTGCGCGCCGAGGGCATGGCGATTGTCTACGTCAGCCACCGCATGGCAGAGATCTACGAGCTGTCCGACCGCGTCAGCGTGCTGCGCGACGGCACCTACGTCGGTACGCTCGAGCGCGCCGAGCTGTCCGCCGACCGCTTGGTGCAGATGATGGTGGGACGCGACATCTCCGGCTTTTACAGGAAGGAACACGCGCCCTACGACCCCGGCCACGTGGTGCTGTCGGTGCGCGAAATGCGCGACCGCCACGACGGCGGTCGGGTCAAGGGATGCGGCTTCGACCTGCACGCGGGCGAGGTGCTCGGCATCGCTGGCCTGGTCGGCGCCGGCCGGACCGAACTGGCGCGCCTGATCTTCGGCGCCGACGAGCGCGTCGCCGGTGCGGTTTGCATCGAGGGCACGCCGGTGGCGATCCGCACGCCGCTCGACGCGATCCAGGCCGGCATGGCTTACCTCACCGAGGACCGCAAGGGCCGCGGCCTCTTCCTCGACATGAGCGTGGGCGACAACATCAACACCTGCGCCTGCTCGAGCGACGCCCGCGGCTTCGGCGTGCTCGACCTGGTGCGCGGTCGCAGGCGCGCCGTCGACGCGATCCGCGAGCTGGCGATCAAGGTGCCCAGCCCCAAGGTCAATGTCGGCGCGCTGTCGGGCGGCAACCAGCAGAAGGTGCTGCTGTCGCGCCTGCTCGAGATCCACCCCAAGGTACTGATCCTCGACGAACCCACGCGTGGGGTGGACATCGGTGCCAAGTCCGAGATCTACCGCATCATCAACGCGCTCGCCCGCCGTGGCGTGGGCGTCATCGTGATCTCGAGCGAGCTGCCCGAGGTGGTCGGCACCGCCGACCGCGTGCTGGTGATGCGCGAAGGCGAGATTGTCGGCGAGCTCGGCGGCCGCTCCGGCCGCAGCATCACCCAGGAATCCATCATCGAACTTGCCACCGGCGCCGGAAGCGGCACGGCAGACCCCCTGCGCGTAGCAGCCTGAGCCGCGCCCACGCCCACGAACACGAACACGAACACGAAAAGAGAACCAGGAGACCCATCATGACTTCAACCGCCCTGGGCGCAACCGCCGCCAACCCCCGCGAGCAGTTCCAGTCCCTGATGCGCGCGGTCGGCATGCTGCCCGTGCTGATCCTGCTGATGATCGGTTTCGGGCTGATCGCCGAGTCCTTCTTCACCGTGCAGAACTTCTCGATCATCGCCCAGCAGGCCTCGATCAACATCGTGCTCGCGGCCGGCATGACCTTCGTCATTCTCACCGGAGGCATCGACCTGTCGGTGGGCTCCATCCTCGCCGCGGCCGCGGTGGTGGCGCTGATCGTGTCCGGCATCCCCGACATCGGCATGCTCGGCATTGCCGCCGCGCTGCTCACCGGCCTGATCTTCGGCCTCATCAATGGCGGCCTGATCGCCTTCCTGAAGCTGCCGCCCTTCATCGTCACCCTCGGCGCGCTCACCGCGGTGCGCGGCGTCGCCCGACTGATTGGCGACGACAAGACCGTGTTCAACCCTGACCTGCCCTTTGCCTTCATCGGCAACGACAGCATCCTGGGCGTACCCTGGCTGGTGGTGATCGCCGCCACGGTGATCATCGGTTCCTGGTTCATCCTGCGCCGCACCGTGCTCGGCCTGCATATCTACTCGGTGGGCAGCAACCCCGAAGCCGCCCGCCTGTCCGGCATCAAGGTGTGGAAGGTGCTGCTGACCGTATATGCGATCTCGGGCCTGCTCGCCGGCCTAGGCGCAGTGATGACCTCGTCCCGCCTGATGGCCGCCAACGGCCTGCAGTTGGGCCAGTCCTACGAGCTCGACGCGATCGCTGCGGTCATCCTCGGCGGCACCAGCTTCGTCGGCGGCGTCGGCACCATCGTCGGCACCCTGATCGGTGCGCTGATCATCGCCGTGCTCACCAACGGCCTGGTGCTCGTCGGCGTGTCCGACATCTGGCAATACATCATCAAGGGACTTGTGATCATCGGCGCCGTCGCCCTCGACCGCTACCGCCAGTCCGGCGCCCGCACCTGACCCGACCGCTGCCCGACCCGCACTCCAAGTGCTTTCCCACACCATGCGCCCGGCTGCTGGTCGCCGGGCGCAGCCGACATCCACGACCAGCGAGGAGACCCCCATGCTCAACAAGAAACTCGCCGCCGCCGGCCTCGCCCTGGTGCTCGCCAGCGGCTTCGCCCAAGCCCGTGACATCAAGTCCATAGGCATCACTGTCGGTTCGCTCGGCAACCCTTTCTTCGTCACCATCGCCAAGGGCGCGGAGGCGAAGGCGAAGGCGCTGAATCCGGACGTGAAGGTGCTGGCGGTGTCGGCCGACTACGACCTCAACAAGCAGTTCACTCAGATCGACAACTTCATCGCCGCCGGCGTCGACATGATCCTGCTCAACGCCGCCGATGCGCGCGCGATCGAACCGGCGGTGAAGAAGGCCCAAAAGGCAGGCATCGTCGTGGTCGGTGTCGACGTCGCGGCGGCCGGCGCGGATGCGGTGGTGCAAACCGACAACGTGCAGGCGGGCGAGATCGCCTGCCAGTACATCGTCGATCGGCTCGGAGGCAAGGGCAACGTGATCATCCAGAACGGGCCGCAGGTGTCGGCGGTGATCGACCGCGTCAATGGCTGCAAGGCAAAGCTCGCCGCCGCACCCGACATCAAGGTGCTTTCCGACGACCAGGACGGCAAGGGATCGCGCGAAGGTGGTCTGAATGTGATGCTCGGCCACCTGACCCGCTTCCAGAAGGTCGATGCGGTGTTCACGATCAACGATCCGCAGGCCATCGGCTCGGATCTGGCCGCCCGCCAGCTCAAGCGTAGCGGGATCGTCATCGCGTCAGTGGACGGCGCCCCCGACATCGAGGACGCGATCCGCAACAAAACCCTGGTCGAGGCCTCGGCCAGCCAGGACCCGTGGCTGATGGCGCAGCGCGCGGTGGAGATCGGTCACGGCATCCTGAACGGCAAGACACCCGAACAGCCGATGGTGCTGATCCGCTCAGAACTGATCACGCGGGACAACGTCGCCGACTACAAGGGCTGGTCGGCGCCGCGCTGAGCACACGCCCGGCCCGAGGCCGAGCGGTGCACGGAGGCGTCCCCCTTCCGCCGCCGCTTGCGTCGCTTCACGGACGGCTCCGCACTCCCTCTCCTCGCGTAGTCGTCCGTCTTTCTTCCGAACCTGCACCTGCGGAAACCCCTATGTTCATCGTCTGTGGCGAAGCGCTTTTCGACGTCTTCATCGGTGCCGAGTCCGGCCGCTCCCTGCACCTCGAAACCCACCCGGGCGGTTCGCCCTTCAACGTCGCGATCGGTCTCGCCCGCCTCGGTCAGTCGGTCTCCTTCCTCGGCGGTGTTGCCTGCGACATGCTCGGTGACCGCCTGCACAAGGTGCTCGAGGCCGAAGGTGTGGGCACCGCCACCGTGCAGCGCTTCGACGCGCCAACCACGCTGGGCATGGTCGAAGTGGCCGCCGACGGCGTGCCACGTTACGCTTTCTACGGCAACGGCGCCGCCGACCGCCTGCTCACCGCCGAAGCCTTGCCCGTACTCGACGAAGCGGTGCGCGCGATCCATCTGGGCTCCTTCGCCACCGTGGTGGAACCCGTCGCGAGCGCGCTCGAAGCGCTGATACGGCGCGAGCGGGACCGCCGCCTGATCGCCTACGACCCCAACATCCGTCTCAACGTGGAACCCTCGGTGGAGCGCTGGCAGGACAAGGTCGAAACGGTCGCCGGCCTGGCCCATTTCGTGAAGATCAGCGACGAGGACGCCCACCTGCTCTACGCTGGCACCGCCGACGATACACTCGCCGAGCGCTGGCTGGCCGCCGGGGCGAAGCTTGTGGTGATGACCCGCGGAGGCGCGGGTGCCAGCGCCTGGAACGCGACCGGCCGGGTGGACATTGCCGCCCCACGGGTGAGCGTGATTGATACCGTCGGCGCCGGCGACACCTTCCAGGCCGCCAGCCTGACCTGGCTGGCCGAGAACGAGTTCCTGAATGCGGACTCGCTCGCCGGTCTCGATGCCGACCGGGTGGGCGCGCTGCTACGGTTCGCGGCGCAGAGCGCGGCGATCACCTGCTCGCGCCGCGGTGCCGACCTGCCCCGGCGCGCCGAGGTGGGTGCGACCTGAGGCGGACACGGCGGCGCGAACGCCCTGCCGCCCTCCGCTGCCCCCTGCCCGCCGGGTGGCGTGGCGCAGCCGACCGCCATGCAGGAGGCGCTGCGCGCCGCTCAGCCGGCGAAGGCTGCACACTCCGCCTCAGTGAGCGGCAGGGGCAGCATGCGGCCGAGACCTGCCGCCGCCACCACCGTTTCCAGCACCGCCATCGTCGCCACCGCCTGTGCCGGTGGCACCGGATTGGCGCCGTGACCGCAGATGGCCTCGGCGACCGCGCCGTAGAAGACCTCATAGCGGCCGCGCGCGACCGGCAGCTCGATGATCTCGCCCTCGCCGCGATGCAGGCGGACCGGCCGGGCATCCTTCGCCCACTCGGTATCACCCGGCGCGACACCGGCCTTGAGTTGCTCCTCCTGCACGTCGAGGCCGTGGCGGACCCAGCTTCCCGCCGTGCCGTGTGCGGCAAAGCGCGGCAGCCCGCCGCCGACCAGCATCGACGCCGACAAGCTCACCTTCAGGTTGCCATATTCGAGCCAGGCCTCGAAGCCATCGTCGGCAACGGCGCCGTCGCGCTGCCGGCTCAGCCGCCCGCCCACCCGCGCGGGCAGGCCGAAGAGCTGCAGCGCCTGGTCGATCAGATGCGGGCCGAGATCGAGCCAGATCCCGCCCCCCTCGTTCGCGCGCTCGCGCCAGCGATCCTGCACCTGCGGCCGGAAGCGGTCGAAGCGCGATTCCAGCCAGGTGAGGCGGCCAATCTGCCCGCTCGCCAACACCTCGCGCAGGGCAAGAAAATCGCCGTCCCAGCGCCGGTTCTGAAACACCGCCAGCAGGCGGCCAGTCGACGCCGCGAGTGCCGCCAGCCGGCGCGCGTCGGCCAAGCTCAGCGTGAATGGCTTGTCCACGACGACGTGCCTACCGGCGCGCAATGCGGCCTCGGCGAGCGGTGCATGGGTCGCGTTCGGGCTTGCAATCGCCACCAGGTCGATGTCGGGGCGCAGGACCGCCTCCTCCGGCAGCTCAACCACCTCGACACCGGGTAGCGCATGCGCCAGCTCGTCACGCCGGCGACTCACCACCAGCGCCAGCTCGAGACCAGGGGCGTGGCGGATCAGCGGCGCATGAAAGATGCGGCCAGCAGCGCCGTAGCCGATCAGCGCAACGCGCAGCGGGGCCTCAGCCATGGCCGGCCGCTTTAGTCCGGGGCCAGCCCATAGCGTCGGTCACCACGACGAGCGGCTGCATGGCCGCCTCGAACCGCACACCGCAGCGGAAACTGCGCGCGGCTCCGGGCGGCAGGCTGATCGCGACCTCGCAGTCGGCACGATTGAAGGCATCGGTCATGGTCTCGACCGGCTCGATGGTTACCGAACGCCATGCGCCCCGTTCCAGCGTGTCGCCAGTAAACAGATGAACGAGCCCGCCCTGCTGCCACACGGTCAGGCCGCAACCGCGCACCGGATCGCGCAGCCGGCTGTGGATCAGCTCATCCTCATCGGCCATCAGTCCGGCCAGGCAGGCGTCAATCACCGCCCGACCGAGCACGCCCCCGGCGCAGAAAGTCAGCCCCGGCCGGGCCTCCAGCGGGGCGTAGGCGCCCTCCTCCTCGTCACACAGCACTACGCCTTCGATGTCGCCGAAGTGGCTGGCCTTGACCCGGAAACGCGGTTGGCGGCCCCTCTCGCACTCGGTGACATCACCGCACGCAGGAGTTCCACCTGCGGAGGCGGGTGTCGTCGATGGCCGGGGCTTCCTTTCGCTGAGCGACAAGCGCATTACGGCTCCAATTATTAAATCAAGTTTTATTATTTAAATGTCAGGCCGGTTGACTGTCAAGTCCGCAACCTGTGAGACAACCCGGACGAACCCGCTTCCGCTGCTGCGACGAACGATTTCTGTCCAGATTCAGTGGGGACCTCGCGGCCCGGCATGCGATGCGACCGCCGCAGCCGCCGAGCGCCGACCGCCTCCACTCGGCCGTGGCGCGCAGTAATCTCCGCAACCTTCTCACTTCGTCACGTTGCCCGATCAGGGTCCGCGCATGGCTCACGGTCCGAACTGCGACCGAAGCGCCACCGACGAACCGTATTGCCTGGATCTCCTTTAGCGAAGGTATCCGTTTCGTCACGCACCTCCTTGGCGCCTAACGAAACCGGACAGCTCACGTTCCACCAGTCTGGGGCGTTCATGCGCACCCTGAACTCGGCTTCTGCCCCGTCGATGCAATTACCCCACACCTGCATCTTCGGTGCGCGGTACTCTAGTATCTCACCCCGCTGATAAGCGGCCTCCACGGGACTGGGAGTCTGCGCGGCAGAGCGCTGGAGAGGGGCGTAGTGGGGGTGAATCAGCGAACGGAGCGTCGCGCATGGAAGTCGTGGGCTGCCGTGCCCAGATTGGCGAGGGTGGAATGGCGGTGTTTTCGTGGGCAAGTCGGTGCGCCGGCCAGCGGCCGCACAGCGACATGGCGATTCGGATAGCCCGCCAGGCCCGCGGCTGGAGCAATGGCGATCCCGTACCGGGCGCCACCCAGGGTCATCGCCACATTGAATGTCTCGACCGTTTGCTCCCGCTCTTGCAGCCCGCCATCAAACGCTCGATGCACAGAGTGATGAGCCATGGTTCATGGGTCGTCGACTACGAGCAGATCACGGACTGCTTAAGCACTTTCTAGTACGGCACGTCGCGATAGGCCGACGGATCGGAGCGCTTGGTCATGGAGGCCGCCAGCGTGTCATGAATCACCAGCTCACTGCCGAGCTGCTGAATCCGCTCGATGGGCGAAGGATATACTGGCTAAATGTCGGCTCGTGGTGACCGCCACCCCGGCCCTGAGGTAACCTTCAGTTCCCAGAGGCCATCGCGCCACCTGTCCGGCGGGAGCTTCTCGGGGCGGCGAAGAGGTCACGCTGACGCGCTTGCTCAGGGGCGGTCAGCACGCAAGAGGGTAACCTTGACGGTATATCAGAAATCGAATCGCACCCAGATCTCGCAGAATATGAGCTTCATTACAAGATTCGAGGTCCGCTCCGGCACCATTTACCAAAGCTGAAGTCCATGCACTGCGGCCCGGATAGGGCCTGCGCCCTCTTTTCGCTGGACGCCCGCCTTGATCGTACTGAATCTGTCCTGTCCCGATGAACACGTATTCGAAGGCTGGTTCGCCTCCAGCGCAGCCTTTGAGGATCAGCTTGCCCGCGGTCTGGTGAGCTGTCCGATCTGTGGCAGCAGCGGCATCCGCCGCCTGCCCAGCGCCCCCTACGTGCAGACCCGCACGTCCATGCCCGGCACACGCAAGTCAGTTGGCGCGGATGAACATGCTGGCCAACCCGCAAGCGCTGCCTCCTCGCCACCCTCACAAGTGATTGCGCAGGTTGTCCATGCCCTGCGCAATCTGGCGCGCGACGCCGAGGACGTGGGCGAGCGCCTGCCGGAGGAGGCGCGGCGCATCCACTACGGCGAAGCCGAGGCACGCAACATCCGCGGAGCCGCATCACGCGACGACGTCGAGGCGTTGCTCGACGAAGGCATCATGGTGCTACCCGTACCCGTCAAGGACGACGATCTGCACTGAAGCGCAGTCGCCGCTGCACTCAGGTGCAGGCGACAATTCGCGGCACTCGCATCTCGTCCGCTGTCAGGCCACCGTGGACACCAATGAGCGCATAAGGCGTCTCGCCTTCGACCTGATCGACGATGGTGCATCCGGGTTCCATCAGCAACACGTGCGTCCCCACCCGCTCCAGCAGCCGAGAGTGCGCCTCACCCGGCCCGAGCAGGCCGGCGGCGAGGCAGTCGTGGGCGCGAATCGCAACCGCCTTGCCGGCCAGCGCCGTGCCTGCCCAAGCCTCGAACTCGTCGCCAGCCCCTTCCCGAACCTTGCAGAAAGCCAGGCGGCGCTCGCCAAACAAGGGTGCGGCGAGCATCGCCGCAGGCTCGCTGCCCGGCTCGATATCCACCCGACCAGCGGCAGGCGCGTCGATGAAGCCATGGTCAGCCGTCACCACCAGATGCACGCCACGCCCCGACAGGCGATCGAGCAAGCTTGCGAACAGTGCATCGAGCTGCCAGAAACAGGCTTGCACATGCGCAGACCGACAGCCATGGAGATGGCTCAAGGCGTCGAAGCCCGGGTAGTAGGCGTGGACGAGGCCACCACTGAAGGCCAGGGCATCGACCATGTCGATGATGCGCTGGCCGAAATCCTCGATGCCATCGTAGGGCTCGATATGGGCGCCGCGGCCGTGATGCAGCGAGAAACGCGAGTAGGCAATCTCGGCAGGCGACACCAGATTGACGGGGCGGCACGCGTGGTGCCACATCGGCGCCGCCGGACACAGGCGTGGCAGCAGGCGGAACGCAGAAATCTCAGGCCCGCCCCGGTGCAGCAGCGGCAGCGGCGCGATCACCCCCCCGAAGCGACGGTCGTGGATGAACCAGCCGTTCAGCCCATGGACCGCCGGCGCGACCCCAGTAAGCAGCGTGGTAAGCGCGCTCGCAGTCGTGCTCGGAAAGACCGAGCTCATGCTGCCACGCCGATACGCGAGCAGCGTCGAGCCCGCGCCCACGGTGTTGAGAAAGCCGTCGCCCAAGCCATCGATGACGATCACCACCACCGTGCTGCTCGCGCCGGGCTCGACACCACCGTGGTGCCAACCGGCACGGAGGTCATGCAGCCAGGTGCGCAAGCCGGCGGCGAAGCCGTACAAGCCTTCGTCGCCGTAGTCGGGAAGAACGGCCGCGGTAGGCAGGGGCAAGTCACCAGGGGCAGACGGCTGCAGACCCTGCCCATCCTCCCTTGCATGCTGAAATCCGCCGCTCATCATCAACGGGCTGCTCCAGATCGAGTGGGCTAGACAGCGCATTCTATCCGCCTCCGGCATGCCGAACACGGCATCAACGCATGGCGGCAGCGGGGCCACCACGCGCAGTCGTGAAACCCGTGCGCATCCGGTCGAGCACGAGATAGACGACTGGCGTCGTGTACAGGGTCAGCAACTGGCTGACCGCCAGCCCGCCAACGATGGCGATGCCGAGCGGACGTCTCAACTCGGCGCCCTCGCCCACCCCGAACGCGAGCGGCAGCGCAGCCAGCACCGCAGCGAGATTGGTCATCAGGATCGGCCGCAAGCGCAGGCTAGCGGCGCGCCGGATCGACGATCTCGGCTCGAGCCCGAGCCGACGTTCGCCGTCGAGCGCAAAATCGATCATCAGGATGGCGTTCTTCATGACAACGCCGATGAGCAGGAAGAGCCCCAGGAGGGCGATCAGACTGAACTCGATACCTGCCAGATGCAGCGCTGCGAGTGCGCCGACCCCGGCAGGCGGCAGCGTCGACAGGATGGTCAGGGGATGCAGCGTGCTCTCGTAGAGTACGCCGAGCACCACGTACACCGCCACCACCACCCAAAGTATGAGCCAGGGCTGCGCCTGCATGGTCTGCTGAAGGCGGCTGCCATCGCCCCCCGGCTTGGCAATGATGTCGTTCGGCAGCATCAGTCCTGCCAACAAGCCGTTGATCGCCTGCTGCGCCTCCGATGCGGTCACACCGGGCGCAAGGTCATACTCCACCCCCACCACGGCAAACTGATCGGCTCGAAAAACTCGATCGGAGGACAGTTCATACCGATAGCTCACGAAGGCCGACAGCGGCACCCGCTGCCCATCACGCGTCACCACCTGGAGGCGATCTAGCACGCTGGCGTCGACCGTGTGGCCTGGCTCGAGCTCCATGACGACGCGGTACTGGTTGAGCCGGCCGAACAGCGTGGCCACCTGGCGCTGCGAAAAGGCGTTGTTCATCAGGCTGGTGACCAGCTCCGCGTCAACGCCAAGACGAGCAGCGGCCTCGCGGTCGATGTCGATGACGACGATCTGCGTCGCGTCGTTGCCGAAATCATCGACGTCTGCGACCTCGGGCAGGGTGCGCATGCCGTCAGCAACCTTTCGCATCCACTGCGTGAGCCTGGCAAGATCATCGCCGAGCAGGAGCAACTCCTCGCCGCGTCCGCCAAAGGGCGCCGACAACTGAAGATCCTGGTCGATGTTGAGCAGCAGGATTGCCCCCGGCTCCCGCGGCGCATTGCGCCGGATGCGCTCGAGCGCGGCACGAGCGCTCTCGCCGCGCAGGGCCAGTGGCTTGAGCCTCACCATTAGCCAGCCGTTGCTCATCCCGCCACCACTTCCGCCACTGGTGACGACGACATCGGCCACTGCGGGATCGGCCAGCAGGTACTCCCGGAAGCGCTCGATCTTGGGCTGCATGACCTGAAACGAGAAACCGTCGTCGCCGCGTACGAGCCCGCGCAACTGCCCCGTATCCTGCTCCGGCAGCATGGTCTTGGGTACGAGCAGATAGAGCCAGACCGTAAGACCGACAGCAACCGCGAGCACGAGCAGAACGACCCACGTGTGCGCGAGCACCCAGTCCAGAGTCCTCGCATAGACGGCCTCAAGACGCCCGAAGACAAGGCTTGCGAGCCGGCCGAGCAGGCTGGGAGGGTGCTCCGAGGGCCGCAGCAGCATCTGTCCGGACAGGGCGGGGGCGAGGGTGAGCGAGACCATCAGCGACACCGTCATGGCCATCACAAGGGTGAGCGAGAACTCACGAAAAAGACGCTCGATCACGCCGCCCATGAAGAGGATGGAAGCGAATACCGCAATCAGCGCCAGATTCATCGCGAGCAGTGTGAAGCCCACCTCGCCGAGCCCCACGATCGCGGCGCGATACGGCCGCATGCCCGCGGCGATGTGGCGTTCGATGTTCTCGAGCACCACGATCGCATCATCGACCACGAGTCCGGCAGCGACGATCAGCGCCATCAGGCTCAGGTTGTTGAGCGAGAAGCCGGCGAGGTACATGAGTGCGCAAGCCCCCACCAGGGACACCGGCACCGCAAGCGCAGGAATCAACGCTGCGCGCAGGCTACCCAGAAAGGCCCATACCACCAGGACGACCAGTGTCCCCGCTATCCACAGGGTGGCCCAGGCCTCATCAAGCGACGCACGGATTCCCGGCGAGCGGTCAACGACCACGTCCAGCGTGGTGTCAGCCGGTAGCAGCGCGGTCAGCGTCGGCATCTGGCTGCGAATGGTGTCGATGGTGGCGACGATGTTCGCCCCTGGTTGGCGACCGACGGTGAGCAGCACCGCCGGATCACGGTTGTGGTGCCCACTGGCGTAGCGATTCTCGACACCATCGGAGACCCGGGCGACATCACCCAGGCGCAACATCGCACCATGGTCGTGACGAAGCACGAGTTGTTCGAAGTCAGCTGCCACGCGCAGATCGGGCCCCGCCCCGACCTGCCAGCGCAGCCCCCCGTCTTCGATGGCACCGAGTGGCAGTTGGGCGTCTGCGTCGCCGATCGCGCGCCGAACCTCGTCGAGCGCAATCCCGTGCGACTCGAGGCTGGCCGGATCCAGTTGCACGCGCACGGCCGGCAGCGCACTGCCACCGACAGTCACCTCTCCCACACCGGGCATCTGCGCGATCTTCTGCGCGAGGATGGTCGACGCCAGATCGTACAGCCTGCCGGGCGCCAGATTGGCCGAAGATAGCGCCAGAACCATGATCGGCGCCTGTGCCGAATTCACCTTCCGATACACGGGTGCCCCCGGCATACCTGCAGGTAGATCACCTATGGCTGCATTGATCGCCGCCTGGACATCGCGGGCCGCATCATCGATGTCGCGATCGAACTCGAAGGTCAGCCGAACGCGCGCCGCGCCCTGGGACGTCGAGGCGCTCATCTCGGCGACTCCCGCAACGCTGCCGAGCGCGCGCTCGAGCGGCGCCGAGACCATGCGCGCCATGGTCTCGGGACTACCGCCGGGCAGTGCTGCCGAAACCTCGATCACTGGCATGTCCACCTGCGGCAGCGGCGCGACCGGCATCAGGCGCAGTGCCAGGGCACCGCACAGCAACCAGGCCAGGGCCAGCAGCGACGCTGCAACCGGCCGCCGCACGAACAGCCGTGCCAGCGCCCTCACACCGCATGCTCCTGCACCATTGTGCGCCGCCGCCAACCGACGGCCAGGCGGTCGAAGAACAGGAACACTACGGGGGTAGTGAAGACTGTCAGCACCTGGCTCACCAGCAAGCCACCGACCATCACAACGCCAAGCGGCTGACGCAGCTCGGCGCCTGAACCGGATGCAAACATGAGCGGCAACGCGCCGACCAGGGCGGCAAGCGTGGTCATGAGAATCGGCCGGAAGCGGAGCATGGCCGCGCGGCGGATCGCATCAAGCGCGGACATCTTATGGCGCCGCTGCGCATCGAGTGCGAAGTCCACCATCATGATGCCGTTCTTCTTCACCAGACCGATGAGGAGCACGATGCCGATCACTGCGATGAGATCCAGCGGCCGGCCGGAAAGGTGGAGCGCCCCCAGCGCGCCCACCGTTGCCGACGGCAGCGTAGACAGGATTGTCAGCGGATGAATCGTGCTCTCGTAGAGCACGCCGAGCACGATGTACATCGTGACCACCGCTGCCAGCATCAACCACAGGGTGCCGGAGAGCGAGGTCTGGAAGGCCTCCGCTGCCCCCTGAAGGCGCATGTCCACCGAAGGCGGCAAACCGATCCTCGCAAGCGCCTGCTCGATCGCCTCGATCGCATCGCCCAGCGACACACCTGGACCAAGGTTGAACGACAAGGTGGCGGCGGGGAACTGTCCCTGCTGGTGGACAGCGAGCGCAACCGCTCGCTGTTCAAAACGCGCAAGCGACGCCAGTGGCACCGGCGTACCGTCGCCTGCAGCAACATGGATCGCATCGAGTGCAGCCAGACCACCAATGCGCTCGGTGTTCGCCTCGAGGACAACTCGGTACTGGTTGGCCTGTGTAAACAAGGTCGCGATCTGGCGCTGGCCGAAGGCCGAATGCAACGCCTCGACGATGGCAGAAGTACGCACCCCGAGACGCTCGGCTGCGTCGCGATCAATCGTAACGAAAACCTGCCGGCCTTCGCGCTGGTGATCGGCCGCGACATCGGTCAGCTCGGTAAGGCCACCCAGTGCCTCTATCGTGCGGCCCACCCAGTCGGCAAGCTCGGACTCGTCGGGGGACGAGAGCGTGAACTGGTATTGCGTACGACTCACACGATCCTCGATGGACAACTCCTGAACCGGCTGCAACCATGCGCGGATACCCTCCACCTCACGCATCGCGGTCGCCAGGCGGCGCCCGATCTCTACTGCACCAGCTGAGCGCTCTCCGTGCGGGCGCAGATTGATGAGCATGCGTCCGCTGTTGAGCGTCGCATTGCTACCGTCGATGCCGATGAAGGACGACAGGCCCGCCACGTCGGGATCTGCCAGCGCAATCTCAGCCAATGCCTGCTGACGTTCGGCCATGGCGCGAAACGAAACCGTTTGCGGTGCATCGGTGACGACCTGGATGACACCACTGTCCTGGACGGGGAAAAAGCCCTTCGGAACTGCGACGTAGAGCAGCGCCGTCAGGCACAGCGTGCCAAGCAGGACCAGAAGGGTGATCGTCTGATGCGCTAGAACACGCTCGAGCATGACTCCATAGGCGCGCAGCAGGCGGTCGAACAGACCCAAGCCGGCACCGCCGCGTTCGGTATGCCCCCCTCCTTGCGTGCTTCCAAGCATCCTTGCGGCCATCATCGGCGTCAGGGTGAGGGACACGAGCAGCGAGATCAGAATCGCCACCGCAAGGGTAATGGCAAACTCGCGGAAAATGCGCCCCACCACATCACCCATGAACAGCAAGGGAATCAGCACTGCGACAAGCGAGAAGGTGAGCGACACAAGCGTGAAACCAATCTCGGCTGCCCCCTTGAGCGCAGCCTGCAGTGCGGACTCGCCCGACTCGCGGTGGCGTGCAATGTTCTCGAGCATGACGATCGCATCATCAACAACGAATCCGGTCGCGATGGTCAGTGCCATCAGGCTGAGGTTGTTCACCGAGAAGCCTGCGAGGTACATGAAGCCGAAGGTTCCGACCAGCGACAAGGGCACGACGACGCTCGGAATGAGAGTGGCCGAAGCGCGCCGCAGGAACAGGAAGGTGACCAGCACCACCAGCATTACCGCGAACAGGAGCTCCTTCTGCACGCCCCACACCGAGGCTCGGATGGACTCGGTGCGGTCCGTCAGCACCGCAACATCGGCCGCAGCCGGAAGGGTTGCGGTCAGGCTCGGCAGCAGGTCGCGAACGCGATCGGCCACCTCGATGACGTTGGCGCCGGGCTGTCGATAGACGTTCACCAGAACTGCAGGCACCTGGCGCGTCTGTCCAGGCGCACAGGTAGCGACTGCGCCCTCTTCGGGCGCCCAGCAGACTCCGGCCCACGCTGCCTGGAAGCGATCCTCAGCACCACGTTCAATGCTAGCCAGGTCGCCAAGGCGCAATGGGGCGCCGTCACGCCATGCCACGACCAGTGTCCGGTAATCGTCAAGCGAGCGAATCTGGTCGTTGGCTTCGATCATCACGAAGCGGTAGGGGCCATCCAGGCTGCCCTTGGGCTGGTTCGAATTGGCTGCCGAGACGGCCGAGCGCAGGGACTCGAGCGTCATTCCGTGCGCAGCAAGCGTACGAGGATCAGCCTGGATCCGCACGGCCGGGCGCTGGCCACCAGCCAGGTTGACCATCCCGACCCCGGAGAGCTGCGCCAGCTTCTGCGCGACGCGGGTATCCACGAGATCGTAGAGTTCGACAAGTGCGATGCTGGAAGACGACACCGCCAATGTCAGGATGGGGGTGTCGGCAGGGTTGACCTTGCGGTAAACGGGCGGAGTGGGCAGATCGCGCGGCAACAGGCTGGCCGCCGTAGTGATCGCGGCCTGGACCTCCTGCTCGGCCACGGCCATATCGACTTCCAGTGCGAACTGCAGTGTGATTGACGAGGCGCCCGCGGAACTCGTCGAAGACATTCTTCGCAACCCAGGGATCTGCCCGAGCCTGCGCTCGAGCGGCGCTGTGACCGTGCGCGCCACCAGATCTGCCGATGCCCCGGTACGGAAGGTCATGACCTGGATGACCGGATAGTCAACGCTCGGCAACGCAGCAACCGGCAGCAGGCGCCAGGCAAGCAAGCCGCTGGCAAGCATGGCCAGCGTTAGCAGCACGGTCGCCACCGGCCGCAGGATAAAGGGCCGCGACAGGTTCATTTCGGCGCGCTGACCGCGACCTCGCCTTGCAGCGACACCTCGCGACCGTCGCGCAATCGGTCTACCCCCTCGAGGACGACCATCTCGTCGGCCGCAAGTCCATCGACGATGGCGACCAGTCCATCGGCCACCCTGCCCGTCTCGACCGGGCGCAACCTCGCCCGGTTGTCCTCGATGACGTAGACGTATGCGCCCCGTGCCCCGTACTGGACGGCATCAGCGGGGATCGTGACCGCCTCGCGATCCACACCAACGCGCAGACGGACGTTGACGAACTGATTCGGAAACAGCGCCTCATCCTCGTTGGCGAACTCGGCACGCAGGCGCACCGTGCCCGTACGCGGATCGATACGGTTGTCCAGTGTCGCAAGAACACCGCGTGCGAGCAGGCTGCTGCCGTCACGCGCATAGACATCCACCGCCAGCGTCCGCCCGTCCCGCATGGCCGCGCGCACCGCATGCAGTTCGTGCCCCGGTACGCCGAAGGTGACGCCGATGGGTTTCATCTGCACGATCGTGACCAGCTCCGTGCTGCCCGCAACGACCAGATTGCCGGCATCGAGCCCGCGCAATCCGAGGCGACCGGCAATCGGCGCCGTGATGCGGGTCCAGTCCAACTGCAGGCGCGCATCGGCCACGCGCGCCTCGGCAGTCGAAACTGCGGCGCGTAACTCGGCGATGTTCGACTCCGCTGCCTCAACGACCTGTCGCTCGATCGCATCCTCTCGCAACAGTGCCTTCGAACGGGTCAGTTCGCGCTCGGCATGACGAAGGCGTGCCATGACCTGGCTATGTTCGCCCTGCGCTTGGGCCAGCCTCGCCCGGTAGGGCGCGGAATCGATCTCGGCCAGTGCGGCACCCGCCTCGACCGTACCGCCATCGACGAAAAGCAGGCGCTGCAGCGGCCCTCCCACGCGCGCGTTGACGGTCACCGCCGCGAGCGGCGTCACGTCGCCGACTGCCTGCAGGCTCACCTCCAGCACACCCGCTTCGGACTGTACCGTTCGCACGGGCACCGCACCGGCCCATGGACTGAAAGGCGGCGCACCGGCGGCAGACTCATCCTCGCCTGCGGCCCACCACGCCAGGCCGCCCGCAGCAAGCACGGCCACGACCAAGCCAATACGGCGCAGAGAGCGCATTCGTCTCACAGTTGGATCACTCATACGTAACTTGAGCCTGCGACGGCGACCCCGCCGACGCCCAGTGCCGATCCCGTATCCGGCTGGGCCGACATGCGCGCCTCGCCGCAGCACTCGGGGCAACCCGCGCTGCATGAGGCACGCACCACCAGGGTGTAGTCGCCCAGGCTAAAGCCCGCATCACCGACTGCCCTGCGCACGACCACGTCCAGTTCCGAATCTCGCAGGATGCGTTCGGTCCCGCAGGTATCGCAAACCACGCGCGCCGGCGGCAAACCACCGCATGGCTCGAACACCCGCCGACCGTCCTCGTAGCGACTCACGATCAGCCTGGCCTCATCGAGCTGGCGCAAGGCCGAGTAGACGGTCGAGGGCGACATCGCATCCCCGCGCTCGAACAAGGCTCTGAGTACCTGGTCCACGGACATGGCCTCCACCCGGCTTGCAAGAAACAGGCTCAGGACCAGAAGGCGTGGAAGCGTGACGCGCAGGCCGGCGCTCACCAGCGCAGATTGCGCGGCCTCCAGGCGTGGCTCGAGCTTGGCTGCCTGCCGCGCCGATTGCGCCGCCCTGTAGTCAGCACCCCTCTCGTTCTTCTTGCGGATGAACATGCTCGCTCCTGAATCCAGTCCGAACCTCACTGCCTCCCCGTCAGCGCCGACAGGTAACGCGCGGTGGCGGGCGACACGCGGGCTAGGTCGATCTCGACGGCGTGCACGCTGCCATCCATACCCTCCACGGTGAGCCACAAGCCGTCCTCGATCCGCGCAGTCGGTGCAATCTGGATGTCAGCCCTGCGGTTCCACGACGGTCCCTGAAAGACCATCCCCGCGCCGCGCAAGGAGCGCGGCTGGCGGATCTTCAAATAGGCCGATCGAATCTGGGTGTCGCAGCCTGTGCAGAAGCGAACCTGAAACGCCTTCATCGCCGTACCCAGCGCCGAGGGCTCGGGCGGCTTGCGGGTGACATCGGCGATGACGAAGGTCCACGGCCCCACGCGGCCGGCAAGGGCGTCATCTCGCTGAACAGGACTTGGCGGAACATTAACGAAGGCCCATGCGATCCCAGCAGGCAAAGCAACGAGTACCAGCACCCGCACGCCTCTCCATAGCCTGGCGGTCAAACTGCGGCGGGCTGCCACGAGCTCGCCGAACTCGGGTCCAGAGGCAGGCATGGCGGGCGCTGGGCTGCGCCTGTGCCTACGCGAGTAGTACGGCAGCACCAGCATGACCAGCGGCACGGTCGCGACCGTCATCGCGCCTGTCCATTCGACGACACCTACCGTGGCCCCCCAGCCCAGCATGCCGATTGCCATTGCCACGGCCAGCAGCACCCATCCGGCAATGCGAAGCCCCAGGCGCCTGCGTGGAGCAGGAACAACGCCAAGCACGTCCTTCGCGTGGCGCTCCATGCCAAGCGCAAACGCGGCAAAGGCAAATGTCGTGACAACCAGCAGAGCAATCGCCATCACGTCGCCGCCCCCTGCATCAACCACCAGCCGAGCGCTGCGAACAGCGCAGTCCAAGCAACGATTCCAGCCCAGGCACGCCAGGCCGAACGCGTGGCGAAGACCCACATCGCGACTGCTGCATAGATGAGGAAGCCCAGCATCGTGGCCAGGCCGACGGCCTGGGCGCGCGGCAACGGCCAGAGCAACGCCAGAAGCACAATGGCCGCCCACGTGAAGGCATAGCCCCCAAGCGACGCTGCAAGCACCCGCGACAAGACCGCCCAGCGATAACGGGCGGACGCAGACAAGACCTTCATGCAGTCACCTCCCCTTTGGTCCAACGGCGATCGAGCTTGCGCAGGATGTAGATGAACACGGCAGCAAGACCAATCATGGTGAGATCGAAGCCGGCCAAGACCCAGTCTCCATGTGGCAGCGTCACACCGAGATGGCGATCGGTGGTGGCAGCGTTGAGCACTGGCAGCAAGGCATAGGCCAGCGCCGCGAGCCACAGAATCTCGACCCAAGCTCGCCGTAGCGGCCTCAGCGAGGCATAGATGAAGAGCCAGCCCCACACGGCAAACATCATGTGGGCCTCCCACTGTGCCCGATCCGCCATGTCCAGCGGCAGCAGCCGATTGGCCCAGAAGTACGCCGCCACGGCCACTGGCAGGCCGGCGATCGTACCGGCGTTGAGCACCTCGACCAGCCGCAACCCCGCTGCGTCGAAAGCGGAGGCGTTTGCACCCTGCTTGTGGTGGCGCTTGCGTCGCTTGACCGTCCACAACACCAGTCCTGTCGCGATCATGGCGCAACCCAGCAAGCCCGACCCGAAGTAGACCCAACGCAACCAGGGGCCGGCAAACAGTCCCTCGTGCAAGGCATAGAGAACGTTGCGTGTCTGTCCGACCGCATGTCTGGGCTCGAGTGCTGCCAAGGGCTCTCCAGTGTGGGCGGCAAAACGGAGCGACTCCGGCTCTCGGAAATCGATCTTGCTGCCATGCCGCCGTTGCGCGGTCACCGTCGCAACCGCATCGACCGGGTGACTCAACTCCAGCGCCGCAACCTGTCCATCCCCCCACTGGGCTTCGGCCTGGGCAACGATCGCGTCCAAGGCGACGTGCGGGCGCTGTAGAGGCTCGTAGGATCGGTCGCGCTCGACCTCGAAGAACTGATCGGAGAACGCCCTCACCCCCTGCTCGGAACCGCCGTAGACGGTGTAGATCGCGCCGGGCATGTATTGCACCGGGAACAGGATGAGACCGCTGTAAGTAATCATGAGAAAGAACGGCAAGGCCATCACGCTCACCACGTTGTGCGCGTCGAGCCAGGAACGCTGCCCCTTGCCAGGCCGGAAAGTGAAGAAATCCTTGAAGATCTGCTTGTGGGTGACCACCCCCGACAGGATGGCGATCAGCATCATCATCGTGCACACGCCAACCAGCAGGATGCCCACAGTGGTCGGCATGTAGTGCAGCAGGTAATGCATGCGGTACAGCAGCTGCCCTCCCCTGGTCGCGCGCGGCTCCACATCGGGTACGGGCTCCCCGCTCTCGGCGTCGAGTCCTTCGCTGCCACGGCGCCCCTGGTCGCGACCGAACTCGGGCATTTCCTCCCAGCGCACGGCAAGTCCGCGCGCCCCACGCGGCACGACGGCTTCGCCCGGAAGGAGGATCGTCCACTCCTTCGCGCCTGGCGCCACGGACTCAAGGCGGTCAAGCGCGCGCTCGAGCATTGCGGCGCGATCGCCCACCTCCACCCTCGCCGACAGCGGCAGTTCGGGCTTCATCCAGCGGTCAATCTCGTCGTCGAAGTATCCGGCCGTGCCGGTCACGAACACAAAGAACAACACCCAGCCGGCAACCAGGCCAACCCAGGTGTGGAGCCAGGCCATGCACTGGCGAAATCCATCCTTCATCAATTCCTCTCGGGGAGCGTCGTTTGTTGTCGCACCGTGGCAACTACGCTGGCGACCGATGACTTCATGGCGGAGGCATCGGCTTCAGGTGCGCCAACGGTTTGCTGTGCCTTACTGTCGATGTCGTTCAAGCGCCCCAAAACGGTCACTAATTCACATGTTGTTACATTTAACCCTGACTCGACCATGACGTGCCCTTGACCCGGCGCGTCATGGTCAGCGTCGCTACGGCAGCGGAGCCTCGCGCCCCATCCGCTCAGAACCGACTCGTCAAGCTCAGGAAAGCATTCCGGCCTTTGCCGACGCGTGTCGTCGTTTCCACGTTCAAGGCGTTGATGTAAGGCTGGTCGAACAGATTGTTGACGCCGGCCGAGATCTCTATCTCCTTGCCCAATAGTGACCCATCAACCAGCCTTGGCGCCCACCGCACGCCGACGTTCACCTGAGTGAAGTCATCGCGCACATACCAGAGCGTCCGCCCCCCGGACACCACGGTCTCGGGATTCTGATCCGGCTTGCGCCAATGGCTGACGTCCACGTTCACCCGCATGCGTTCGAACGGGCTGAAATGGACGCCCACACGCACACGGTCGGCATAGGCCTGAGGCGTGAAGCGCCCGGTCGCCTTGTCGCGCTGCTTCAGGTGCTCGTAGGACAGATCGACTCCGGCACGGCGGGTGCTGTAGGCCGTCGTCAGCTCGTAGCCGCGACGCTCCACCTTGTCTACGTTCTCGTAGGTCGCGTAGTGATTGCTCTCCGGCGGCTTGGGCCCGGTGAGGTCGGGCTGCAGCTTGATCAGGTTGTCGATGGTGCCGTCGAAGTACGTCGACTTCATGCGCAGTCGGTCACCATCAACGAACATGGATCGACGGTCAAAGGACACGCCCCATTCGAACTCCCGCACGGTCTCCGGCTTGAGATCGGGGTTCGGAAGGTAGTAGTAGTGCGGATTGAGTGGTCCGCTCGAGGAGGTCTCGTGCGGCGTCGGTGCGCGGAAGGATTCCGAATAGTTTCCCAGCAGATGCCAGCCCTGCCCCGCAGCCACGCTGACGCCCACGCGCGGCGAGAAGTGACTGTTGCTGTACTCCCCTTCGTTCGCATTCACCTTGCGCTGAAAGCGGTCGTAGCGACCACCTAGATGCACGACCAACCTGTCATCGAGGAAACTTGCCTCTTCCTGCAGGAAGAGGCCCAGATCATCGTAGGTATTCGGAATCGAGCCGAACACCGTCGTCACGCCATCGAGCACATAGCTGGCATCCTCGTTACGGCGCTCGTAATCGACACCCACGATCAGGCGATGACGAGCGCCCAGGGCATCGAAGTACATCTGGTTGTTCAGGCGCAATCCACGGCGTGTGTCCTTGTTCTCGTAGTCGAGCTTGCGTTGAGCGCCGCTGCTCAGGACATACTCGTAGCCGCGGTCATAACTGCCAACCGCGTGGTACGCCATCGCCGAGACATTCAGCCACGGCGATCCCGGCTGCAGGGTGTAGCTCGCCACCATGTCGCGCTGGCGCAGGGTTCCTCGCACCGGTCCCGTTGTCGTACTGTAGCCCGAGTGGAAAAGCGTCTGCCAAGTCACTTCGGTGTCCTCGGCAAAGTCGTAGTAGGAAAGCGCAGCGCGCTGGCCATGGGGGAGGTTCCATGCAGCCTTGATGAAGCCGACCTCGAGATCCTCGCGATTATCGACGTCACGGTTGAACACGCCGCTGCCCTTGTCCACCGTGCGCGAAAGCCGCAGATCGCCAACCCGCCCCCGCTTGCCGTAGACCAGCAGTTCGTAAGGCTTATCGGCCGGAGCGAGCGCACCCGCCAGATACACCTCACGATAGTTGTTGGTCTGATAAGCAAGCTTGGCGGCCACACCCCGTTCCTCGCCAGCAGCGAGGAAGTCACCGGCATCCTTGGTGGTCATCCCGATAACCCCCCCGATCGCCCCGCCGCCGTGCGAGACCGACGATGCGCCCTTCACCACTTCAACGCGCTTGAGCAGGTCGTTGTCCGACCGGAAGGTCGAAACATGGTTGGAATAAAGCGAGGACGACCGTCTCACGCCGTCCTGCAACACGATCACACGGTCCTCGGAACCATAGCCGAACCCTCGCACCGTGAACTGCGAACCAATGCTGCGCCCACTGTCGCTGCCCGAAGCGACGCCGGGCACACGGCCAAGGGCCTCGATCACATTGACCGTACCATCGAGCGCGGTGTCATCTAGCACCGCAACCGAGCCTGGATACTTCATTACGTCCAGCGCCAGCCTGGTCCCTAGAACCGTCACCTCGGACAGCGTGGCATGTTCAGCCGCAGCCACCGATGCTGCATCTGGCACCTGGGGGCGCCTGCGCACGATGCGCCCCTCTGGCACCACCAGCACCTCGAGCCCGGTACCGGCGAGCAGCATAGCCAAGCCTTCGTCGAGACTGAACTCGCCATCGAGTCCGCGAGCCGGCTTGGCGATGGCTTCGAGTTGCCCGTCATAGGCGATTGACACCCTGGCCTGGCGAGCCAGCGAGTCGAGTGCCTGCGCCAGCGTGCCCGGAGGCACCAGGAAACGCTGGACGGGGCCCTGGGCCACCTCAACCGCAGGCGCTGCGACGGTCGGCGACCCTGTCAGCACCAGCCCGGCACCCAACAAGGCTCGGTACAGAGCCTGCTTCAACGGATTCGTGCGGAGAACGAACCCGGGCATATATACGGGGGACATACTAATGACTCCTCAGTTGGACAGGAAAAACTCGCTTTCCCTGTTTGCCGGACGAGCCGAAAAAATCCCTCACATTTTTATCCTTCTTGCCGGCGCGCCGGTATCGCGGGCGAGCAGGCGCACCGGCATTCGCGACCAGGAGGCCAAGCCGGCGACGCGCACCGGGAGCATGCGGGTGAGCAGTTTCAGCGCCGCCGCCACATCGCCAACCTGAAACACACCGGAGACGGCGAGATCGCGGATCTCGGGCGCCACGCTCACCGATGCGTGGCGGTAGCGGGACAACTCCGCGGCGAAGCTCTCCAGGCTCATGTCGCGTGCCGCCAGCACGCGATCGACCCACCCAAGCGGATCAAGCCGGGCAGCTTGCGGCGCAGGCACGACGCCACCACTGGCGAGTTCGTAGCAACCCCCTGCAGGTGCAGCCAACCCATCAACATGCGGACCGGCAGCCATCCCGTGCAAATGGACCTCGCCCGCCTCGACATGCACCAGGGCTCGCCCAGCGTCGAGCCGGACTGCGAAGACGGCAGCGCCCTCGCAAGCCACAGAGCCGAAGGGGCACAACACCTGCAGGGCAAGCATGTTCGCCGCGCCCCGCAGCGTCGCGTCGACGTAAATTTCTCCACGCAGGAGTTCGACATGCTCCGTCCGGTCCTCAAGACTCAACCTGACGGCCGTATTGGTATTCAGCCGCAAGGTGCCTCCGCCGCCGAGAGACACCGTTCGATAGCCACCCGGTGCAGTGCTTGCATACACGGCCTGGCTACCCGCCTCATCGCCCCAGCGGCGTCCCGCAAGCATGGGCAGCACAGCGGCAACCGCAAGCATGGCGACAAACTGGCGCCGACGCCTACGGCGGCCACCCGCGACGGCGAACGCATCGACAACACCCGTCGAGGCCTCGCCCGGCGGCAAGGCGCATAGTGCGCCACACATCCACTGCACACGCTGCCATGCCAATTCATGACTGGGGTGGACCGCACGCCACCGTTCGCAGGCGGCACTGTCCGCATCACCCGAGCGCATGCGAATCGACCACTGGATGGCCGACTCGACCACCTCGGCGCTCGGCTCCACCGCCGCGAGGGGATTGACGACACCAAGCCCCACCGTCATCTCAGCCATGAACCGGTTCGCCAAGCGGCACGTTTTCGAACACCTGCTGGTAACAGTGGCGCATCGCCGCCGCCAGGTCGCGCTCCACGGTCGCCCTCGACAACGAGAGTCGCTCGGCGACCTCAGCCAGGGTGCAGTTGTCGATATGGACCAGGATGAACACCTCGCGCATCCGCGGCTTGAGTCGTCCGAGCAAGGCATCGAGCCTCAAGAGCACCTCAAGCACCATAAGGCGATGCTCCGGGGACGGCTCGAAACCCTCCGGGCGCGACGCCAGGGCCTCGGCGTAAGCGCGCTCCAGATCCGCACGCCGCCAGTGATCCACCATCAAACCATGCGCAATCACTCTCAGATAGGCGCGCGGCGCCTTGAGCTTGACCGCCTCGGTCGCCCCCTGCCTCGCCTGAATCAAACGCACGAAGGTGTCTTGCGCCAGATCAGCGGCATACTGGGGGCAACCCAGCCGCACGCGAAGCCAGTCCTTCAACCAGGCTCTGTGTTCTCGATACAGCAGTTCTATCGATTTCTGACGGGGAAGAGAGAGCATCGAAACAGTCAATCAACCGTGATAGGGCCAATTCTGACCAACTTGCCAGAAAGGCCTCGTCCACTCGCAAGGCGCCCTGGCGGCTCGCAGAAGCATCCCGCGCAAGCTGCCAACATCGGGGGCCTTCAACGAGCACAGGTCGAAGACGGCACCCCGGCGCCAGCAAGGAGCGCTCAGAACTTCACCACCCCCTTCATGACGCCCCAATGCCCGGGGAACGAGCAGAAGAAGCTGTAATCCCCCCCGTCACCTAGCCGTTCGACATCGAAGGTCACGGAGTCCGACTCGCCGCCGCCGATCATGGCGGTATGCGCGATCACCCGAGGATCGTCGGGAACCAGATAGCCATTCGCCGGCCCAGCCTTGGCGCCATCGGTGGCGACCGCCTGAAGATCGGCGGTCTTCGCCAGTACCCAGTTGTGCCCCATCGACACCTTGGCAAGCTTGCCGACGTGTTTGAGATGAACCGTGAACTGCTTGCAACTGCGATCGATCGTGATTTCCTTCAGATTGAACTGCATCGCATCGTTGCTTTCGACCGTCACTTCGCAGGTCGCAGCAGACAACGGGGCCGCGCCTGCCAACAAGGCGAGCGCTAGCATCAGGTGTCGCTTCATCGAGTATCTCCTTATCAGGAATTTGGACAGGGCAGACGAGCCATGCTGAGCCGCCAAAATAGTAATGATTCTCAATCGTAACAAATTACGGTAAAACGGTGTCGACCAACACTCTCCTGCCCCCACACACCATCGTCTGACGAGGAAGAACATGTACCGCCTTTGGATCACCCTGACTGGGCTGCTCGGCGCCATCGGCGTCGCCGTCGCCGCCTGGAGCACGCACGGCCTGCCGGCCTATGTCATGGCGGAAGACCTACCGCTTGCGCTGGAACGCGCCCGCAGCGCCAGCCTTCATCACATGCTGCACACCCTCGCCCTCTTTGGTGTTGCCCTTTGGTACCGCTGGCAACCCAGCCTGTGGCTGAACGTTGCAGGTGCCCTGTTCACCGTCGGCATCGCAGGCTTCGCTGGTGGCATCTATCTCATCCGCATCATCGGCGGTATCGACTACGGGGCACTTGCCGAGGTCATCCCCTTGGGAGGCTTCTGCCTGATCTTTGGCTGGCTGGCGCTGGCGGCAGCGGGGTGGCGAAGGGGGTAAAGAGTGTACTCTTGGGGCGGCACGGGACCTTGACGGGAGCGCTCTGGAACACGCCAGTCTCGCGGGCGGGCCGTAACGCGAATTGACGCCCTCCGAGGAAACCTACAAAATAAGAACCATTCTCGATAGCCAGCCACCCTGACATCAGGCAGCCAGCCAGCGCTTTCCTCCCCGCCCGGAGTCGCCCGTGCCCGCTGCCCACCCCATCACCGACCTGTATGCAGACCACCACCGGTGGCTGCATGCCTGGTTGCGCAAGAAGCTCGGTTGCACGCACCGCGCGGCGGATCTCGTGCACGACACCTACATGCGCCTGCTCAACCGCGAGGAGATGCCCGTCCTCGACGAGCCCCGTGCATTCCTGGTCACCGTTGCCCAGCGAGTGCTCTCCAACCACTGGCGCCATGAACGCGTGGAACGCGCCTTCCTGGAGACGCTGGCGCAGTGGCCCGAGGCAGTAGCGCCTTCGGCGGAGGAAAAGGCCTGCCTGCTGGAGACGCTGGTGGAGATCGACCGCCTGCTCGACGGCCTGCCCGCCGTCGTCAAGCGCGCCTTTCTGCATGCGCAGCTCGACGGCATGAGCCACACCGAGATCGCGGCAACGCTGGGCATCTCGATCAGCTCGGTCAAGCGCTACCTGATCAAGGCCGGTACGCAATGCTACTTTGCCCTGGCGTTGGACTGAATGTTCGGCCTGTCACCCGCATCGCCGGCCAACACTGACAACTCGCCACCGCTGGCGGGGAGTGAGGGCAGGATTGACGGCGTCTCCGCCGATGTCGCCCGCCAGGCGGTCACCTGGCTGGTCGAACTGCAATCTGCCAAGCCGGGATCGGACATCGAACGGGCAATCCTGGACTGGCGGGCGCGCGATCCAGCACATGAGCGCGCCTGGCAGCGCATCGAGGCGGTCAATGCCCGGCTGGGCGGGCTCGCCTCACCGCTCGGTTCGGCGCTGGCGCAGGCGGCACTGACGCGACCGGCCTCGCGCGGACGGCGCCAGGCCGTCAAAATGCTCGCTGCGGCCCTGTTCGTCGGTGGTGTGACGCTGGCGACGCACGACCACGCACCTTGGCGCCCCTGGATCGCCGACGCACGCAGCAGGACAGGAGAACGGCGTACGCTGCAACTGGCCGATGGCAGCCGCGTGCTGTTGAACAGCGACAGCGCGCTCAACATCGCCTTTTCGGATCACGCCCGCAGGCTGCAACTGGTGCGCGGCGAGATCCTCATCGACACCGGGCGTGACGAAGCCTTCCCAAGGCCCCGACCGTTCCAGGTGCTCACCCCGCACGGCGTGTTGCAGCCACTGGGCACGCGTTTTTCCGTTCGACTGTACGACGACAGGACGCGACTTGACGTTTTCGCGGGAGCGGTCCAGATCCGTCCCGCGGGCACCGCCGCCCCCAGCCTTACGGTCGGTACGGGGAACAGCGCGGAGTTCGCCGGGCACACCATTCTTGCCAGCGGCACTGCCGACGATGACCGCATTGCCTGGCAGGACGGCATGATCGTCGCCAGCCGCATGCGTCTGGCCGATTTCCTGGCCGAACTCGACCGCCATCGCCCGGGCCGCCTGAACTGCGATCCGGCCGTGGCAGCGCTGCGCCTGTCGGGCTCCTACCCACTGGCCGAACCGGACAGAATCCTCGATGCGCTACGCCGCACGCTGCCGGTCGAGATTCACTACCTCACCCGCTACTGGGCAACGGTGCGGGCAGCACGCCGCGGTTGATCTATTTTCGATCAGGCTGAGCTGTTTTCGAATCTCGCGAGACATGGAAGGCAAGCCTCGACGCTTGCCCACCCTTATCAAGGATTCGATGATGCGCCCACGACACAGCAACACCCCCATAGTCCAACGCACCCTGCTCAGCCTCGCCGTTGCAATGGTCGTCACCGGAGTCTTCCCGGAGTCCGTCCACGCCGACGTGACGGCCAGCAGCGCCGCCACGGCCCGAAAGAAGTATGACATCGGCCCCGGCTCGCTCGAGAGCACGCTCAACCGCTTCGGGCGGGAAGCCGGCATCCTGCTGGCCTTTCCGAGCGACCTCGTCGCCGACCTGAACAGCGCCGGGCTGCGCGGTACCTACTCCCCGCAAGAGGGCCTCGACCGCCTGCTGGAAGGCAGCGGACTGGAGGGCTTTCGCGACAGTGGCGGCAAGTACGGGCTTCGCCGTACTGCCCGCGCGCAGCGAGCGGGCGGCACCGAGGCCACCCTGGAGGCCGTGCGTGTAACCGCCGGGTTCGCAGACAGCACCGCCACCCCTGGACGGGTCAGTGCCCGTACGCTTGAGCGTTATGCGGCAAACGACCTGGAAGACATCCTGGCCGGCCAGCCTGAGGTCTCCGTCGGCGGCGGACATGGAATCGCACAAAAGATCTTCGTGCGCGGGGTCGAGGACACTCTGGTCAGTGTCTCGATCGACGGCACCGTCCAAGGCAACCGCGCCTTTCATCACGCTGGCCGCCTGCAGCTCGAACCCGAGCTGATCAGCCGTGTCGAGATCATGCCCGGTGTCGTGGACGCCACGGCCGGCCCGGGCGCCCTAGGTGGCGCCATCCGCTTCATCACCAAGGACCCGGAAGAGCTGCTGCGCCGGGACGAAAAAGCCGGTGCACTCGTGAAGGGCGAATACACCGGCAACGCCGAAGGCTACAAGGCCCACACCACGGTCTTCGGCCGCCTCGGCGGCAACTGGTCGGCCATGGCCTCGATGACCCGCCTGGACCAGAGTGACTACGAGGACGGTAGCGGCGAACGCGTCCATAGCACCGGCTCACAGCAAGAGTCGAGCTTCTTCAAGGTGGTCGGCAAGCTGACCCCCGAGCAGACCCTGCGCCTGACCTACGACCGGCATGACAACGAGGGCATGCGCAACCAGCGCCCGCAATGGATCCGCAGTTCATGGAACCCGGCCTATCCGATGAGCAGCGAGCGCAGGACCTGGAATGCGGGCTACACTTGGAAGTCCGACAACCCGCTGCTCGATCTCGCCGCCAACCTTTACCAGACGCAAACCGACTTCGAGCAGAATGTGATCGGCCGCTGGGGCGTCTATGTCGCACAGATGGAGTCGACAGGCTTCGATATGCGCAACACCAGTGTCCTTGGCCGGCATCGCGTAACCTATGGCTTCGACTACCGCCGCGACAAGGTCAACGCAGGCTCGCTCTCCAACCTCAATGAGGAAACTGGAAACGGCGATGTCCGCGGTTTCTTCGTGCAGGACCGTATCCAGCTGGCTGACCCTCTGCATATGGACATCGGCGTCCGTCACGACCGCTACGAGGTCACCGACGACAGCGGCACTACCATGAAGGCCAGCGGCTTCAGCCCGAACGTCGGCTTCACCTACGCTCTGACGCCGGAACTCATTCTGCTCGCGGCTCACTCACGCGCGCTACGCGGCCCGGGCAACATGGACGCCTTCAAGATGTCGGTGGCCACAAACGCTCCCGGACTCAAGGCGGAAAAGGCCCGCTCGTCCGAGCTTGGGGCCGAATACGAGCGTGATCGACTTCGGCTCGGCGCCAAGGTGTACGAGACCCTCATCGACAACGCCATTGCCGACCCTCTCGGCCGCCCCAACCGCTACGAGAACGTCGGCCAACTGAAATCGCGCGGGCTCCTGCTGACGGCAGGCTACCAGTGGAATCGCCTGACCATGGCGGTTAACTTCCATCGCAACCTGCTTACGCTGAACGACGAAGTACCCAACGGTTACGCCCACAACGGACTCGGCATCAGCCAGGGCAACACCGTGACCGCAAGCCTCGACTACACGCCCAACGACCGCCTCGAAATGGGCTGGCAAGGCCGTTTCGTGCGCGGCATCGACAGTCAATCCACCGTCGTCGGCACGATTGACAAACCGGGCTACGGCGTCCATGACCTCTATGCACGCTGGCACCCGAGCGGTCGCGACAACTACACGGTGAGCCTGAGTGTCAGGAACGTGTTCGACAAGAGCTACCTCGACCACGCCACCACGGAGGACTTCCAGCACATTCCGGGCTACGAAGGCGTCGTCGGCTCGCGTGAACCGGGGCGCGAACTGCGCATCGGCCTGAGCGCACGCTTCTGACCATCCGGTACGAGCCAGCCCCTGCTCCCTGGCGATGGTTCAAGTACGGAACATCGCCAGGAGCGCAAACGACGTGCATCGAGCGCAGCGATTTGGGCGCTCCGCACCTCCCATGACCGCTTGAGCAGCGACGACACAAGTGCCATAATGAGAACCATTCGCATAACAGATTAGCCAGCCAACCCACTCCGGGCCAGCCAGCAAGACCGCCTCCCGGAGACCCACGTGAGTACCGCTGCGACTTGTCGGGCAGCCATCGGCAGCCTCTATCGCGAACACCATGGCTGGCTGCACGGCTGGCTGCGGCGTCGCCTCAACTGCAACCAACAGGCGGCGGATCTTGCGCAGGACACCTTCTTGCGGCTGCTTGCCAAGGACGAGATGGTCGATCTTCGCGAGCCGCGTGCCTACCTCACCACCATCGCGCACGGGCTCGTCGTAAACCACTGGCGTCGCAAGGCGCTCGAGCAGGCCTACCTCGAAGAGCTGGCCAGCCGCCCCGAGGCCTTCGCACCGTCGCCCGAAGAGCGTGCACTGGCAATTGAAGCGCTGGTCGAGATCGCCCGCGTGCTCGATGGCCTGCCGCCCCGCGTGCGGGATATCTTCCTGCTGTCGCAGATCGAAGGCCTCACCTATAGCGCCATCGGCAGCGAGCTCGGCGTCAGCATCAACGTGGTCCAGAAGGCCATGATCCGAGCCATGGCGCATTGCTACAAAGCGCTCTACCCCGCATGACCCATTCCTTGGACCAACTGCACGATCCCCGTACGCCACCGGCTGACGATGGCCGCCCGATCGCTGAGGCAGTCGTCGATCGGGCCATACACTGGTTCGTGCTGCAGTCCTCCGGCCACATCTCCGCTGCGGACCGACGTGCACTCCAGGCCTGGCGCGAGGCGCATCCCGACCACGCCCACGCCCTCGCACGGCTGGAGCACATGGGACAGATCATGCAGGGTCACAACGCCGGAGCCCCGGACCTGGCGCGCGCGACACTGACACGTGCCGGGCGCATGGGGCGGCGACGCATGCTCGGCCACCTGCTCTGCGCCGGCGCAGCGGGCGCGCTACTGTGGTGCGGCCGTGACGAACTCCACGCGCTTGCTGCACCGGCGGACCTTAGCACCGCGGCCGGTGAGCTTCGCCGCATAGCCCTCGCGGACGGTACTCAGTTGCGCCTCAACAGTGCGACCGCTGTTGATCTTCGTTACGACGACAAGGCAAGGCGCATCGTGCTGCGCGAGGGCGAGATCGAGGTGGTCACCGCCCCCGACCCCGCAGGCAGGCCACTGTCGATCGACACCAGGGATGCACGCCTTGTGCCGGTCGGCACCCGTTTCCATGTCCTGCAACTGGCAGACCATAGCCGACTCGGCGTACGTGAAGGCGCTGTAGACATTCTCTTTCGCAACCGCGGCCCAAGCGCACGCATCGAAGCCGGTCAGCAGGCACAGTTCGACCACGATCGGCTGCTCGCCCGCACTGGGCTCAATGAAAGCACGCATGCGTGGACCGAAGGCATGCTGGTAGCGGCCAACCGCCGCCTCGATGACTTCCTCGCAGAGATCGCACGCCATCGCGCTGGACACCTCCAGTGGAGCCCGGAGGTCGCTGCCCTGCGCATCACCGGCAGCTGGCCACTGCACGGCGACCAGCCCACCGATACCGTGCTCGCCTCGCTCGAAAGACGGTTGCCGGTGCGCATCCAGACCCTCACCCGCTACTGGGTGCGCGTGCTACCTCGTGCCGAAGGCTGACCCCAAGCATCAAAAAAGTTGGCAGGTTCTTCGGTCTCGTTGGGCATATCAGGCTGAGGCCTCGCGGAAATCGCGTCCGCACCGGCCCGATCACTGTTCGACCACAGGAAATTTCGATGAACCCGAACCGCAGTCACCAGCCAACCCACCATCGTATGGCTCCAATTGCACGTGCGCTGTTGCTCACCTTCCTGGGCAGCGGCATTGCGCTAACCTCTGTATCGGCACTGGCGCAATCGGGCGCCGAGCATACCGTACGCCAGTTCGATGTCCCCGCGGGCAGCCTGGACCAAGCCCTGAGCCGCTTCGGTCAGCAGGCGGGCGTACAGCTCGCAGTCGATGCGCAACTCACCGCCGGTCTGTCCACCCCCGGCGTCAGCGGCCAACTGTCTGCCACCGACGCGCTGCAACGCCTGCTGCGCGGGACAGGCCTCGAGGCGGTACGCGACAGCAGCGGTGAGATCACCCTCCGCAAGCGGCCCACCGGCCCGACCACGCTGCAGGCGGTTCAGGTCAGCGCCAACCAGCTCGGCGAGATCACCGAAGGCACTGCCACCTATTCTCCCGGAGCCATCGCCACTGCCACCCGTCTGGTGCTCTCGCCCCGCGAGACGCCGCAGTCGATCAGCGTGATCACGCGCAATGAGATGGATGACTTCCAACTCACCAACATCGACAAGGTCATGCACCACACGCCGGGCATCAGCATCCTGACCTATGACAGCGAGCGCACCGTGTATTACGCGCGCGGCTTCGCGATCAACAATTTCCAGTACGACGGCATTCCGATGGAGCGCAACTCCGGCTACTCAGCCGGCAATACGCTCAGCGACATGGCGATCTACGACCGTGTCGAGGTGCTCAAGGGCGCCACAGGCCTGCTCACCGGCAGTGGTGACCCGGGCGCCACCATCAATCTGGTTCGCAAGAAGCCGACGCGCGAGTTTCAGGGCCACGCAAGCCTCGGCGCGGGCTCGTGGAACAACTACCGCACCGAGGTCGATCTGTCCGGCCCGCTCAATGCAGAGGGTACGGTGCGCGGACGTGCCGTCGCCGCCTATCAGGACCGCGAATCGCACCTGGATGGCTACCGCCGCAAGACACCGGTGTTCTACGCCATCCTCGAGGCCGATCTCGGCACCAGCACGCTGCTGACTGTCGGCGCCGACTACCAGGACAACAAGCCAACGCGCTCGACCTGGGGCGGCATCCCGATCTACGACACCACAGGCAACTTCAACAAGCGCCCGCGCTCTTTCAACAACGGCGCCACCTGGAGCAGTTGGGAACAGTACACGCGTACAGTGTTCGCCACACTCGAACACTACTTCGACAACGACTGGGTGGTGAAGCTTCAGCTCAATCACCAGATCAACGGCTACGACGCGCCGTTGGGCGCGGTCGGTGGCGGCAACCCGAACCCGGCAGACGGCTCCGGTACGCGCATGTGGGTCGGTCGGTACATTGGCAAGACACGTGCAGACGCCGCCGACTTCTACGCCAGCGGCCCGTTTGAGCTGTTCGGCCGCAAACACGAGTTGGTTCTTGGCGGCGGCGCCAGCGACCGCCGCTGGACCAACAAGGGCGACGGACCGCAGGTCGGCTACCCAACCAGCGTAGCCGACTATTACGGTTGGAACGGCAGGGTGCCGGAACCCAACTGGAACGACCCCGCAGCATGGCATGGTCAGAACGACGAGACCACGCGCGAGAAGGGGCTCTACAGCACCGTGCGCTGGAACCTGCGCGACGACCTCAAGCTCATCACCGGCGCACGCGTTTCCAGCTACGACCGCGGCAGCATGAACGAGTCCGGTGTCGTCGTCCCCTACCTCGGCGTCGTGTACGACCTGAACGGCACCCACTCCGTATATGCCAGCCACACCGGCATCTTCAAACCGCAATCGCGGCGCGACGAGTCCGGCAAGGCCCTCGATCCGCTTGAAGGCACCAACCTCGAACTCGGTCTCAAGAGTGCGTTCCTGGGCGGTCGGCTCAACACCAGCGCAGCCATCTTCCAGCTCGAACAAGACAACTTCGCACAAGCCACGGGCGGTCTGACACCCGACGGCGGCACCGCTTACCGCGCTATCAGCGGCGTCAAGACCAAGGGTTACGAACTGGAACTGTCCGGCCGGCTCGATGCGCACTGGAATCTCCACGCTGGCTACAGCCACAGTGTGTCGCGTCGGCAGGGTGAGAAGGTGTCCACCCTGGCGCCAGCCAACCAACTCTCGATCTTCGCAACCTACAAACCGGGAGGCGAAGATGGCCATCTGACGCTCGGCGGTGGCGCACGTTGGCAGGACGAGACCTGGGGCGACGTGTTCAACCCCGCGGCCGGCGGCATGGTCAAGCACACGGTGGCCGACTACTGGGTCGTCGACGCGATGGCCAGCTATCGCTTCAACAAGCAGCTGACCGGCACCCTCAACGTCAGCAACCTGCTCGACAAGAAGTACTACACGATCTTCAATGCATACAGCACCTACACTTGGGGCGAGCCACGCAGCGTGAACGTGTCGATGAAGTACGCCTTCTGACAAGCGCGTAACCCGACGCCACCCGGCTCGCCCTGACGTGCCGGGTGGCAACGCGGCCGACGGTCCTCGCCGCTCCCGACTGCCTGACCGACTTGGCCGAGCGTACTCGGTGCTGCATTTGCGTCTCCCCACCGTCGCATGGATAATTGCGAATCATTGCTATTACGCACTCTATCCATACACTCCGGGCCGGTTGTGAGTTCATCTGCTTACGCATCATCCTCATCGGTAGAGCTTGTCTACCGCGACAACCACAACTGGCTGCAAGGCTGGTTGCGTCGGCGCCTCGGCAATGCGTCGGAGGCGGCCGACCTGGCCCACGACACCTTCATCCGGCTGCTCCGCTCACCGCAGCAGTTCGACAGCCAGCCGGCGGCACGTGCCTACCTGCGGGTCGTCGCAAATGGCCTGTGCATCGACTTGTGGCGCCACCGGGAAATCGAACGCGCCTGGCTCGACACCCTGGCAGTGTTGCCCGAGGCCCAGGCGCCGTCGCCCGAGGATCAGCACATCGTCCTGCAGGCCCTGCGCGAGATCGACACCATGCTGCGCAGTCTTTCGGCCAAGGCTGCCCGGGCCTTCGTGCTGTCCGCCGCCTGCGGCATGACGCACCAGGAGATTGCGTGCGAACTGGGTGTCAGCTCGCGCACGGTGCGTACCTACATCACCCAGGCCATGCTGCACTGCATGAGGCTTGAGGCCGCCAGTGTGGTCGGCGGGGGCGTCAAGCAAGAATGAGCGCCCTCCCGCCCGGCCTGCGTGCGCCCAGCCACGAGGCCATGGAACAGGCCGCCACCTGGTTCTCACTGCTTAACTCGGGTCATGCCACGCCCGCTGACCGCGAGCGCTGGCAGGTCTGGCTCGCTAGCGGTGGCGAGAACCATGCCGCCTGGACCTTCGTCGAGCGCGTCAGCCAACGCTTCGCCCCCTTGCAAACCACCCCCACACCACGCCTGGCCGCCGATGTCCTGCAGACGGCCAACCAACGGCTGGTCAAGCGCCGCGCACTGCTGGGCGTCGCCGCCATGGCAGGCACCGGCGGCCTGCTCGGCTGGGCCGCCTGGCAGCAGGCGGGCTGGGTCGATCCGCTGCTCGCCCATTTTGCCGATCACCACACCGCCACCGGAGAACGGCGCGACGTCGTCCTTGCCGACGGCACCCAGGTCTGGCTCGCCAGCGCCAGTGCCTTCGATCAGGACTACCGCGCCGACCGGCGCCACCTGCGCCTGCGCAGCGGCGAAATCCTGATCCAGACCGCTGCCGACAGCGGCCGACCCTTCTTCGTCGACACCGCCCACGGGCGCCTGCGCGCCCTCGGCACCCGCTTCAACGTCCGCCTGGACGAAGCCGGCGGCACCCAGCTTGCCGTCTATGAAGGCGCAGTGGAAATCACGCTGGCCCACAGCGGGCACAGCACCGTCGTCGCCGCCGGCCAACAGGTCCGCTTCACCGCCGACCGCCGGGACGATACAACGGCGGCCGACCCCGCCCGCGAAGCCTGGTCGCGCGGCATCCTGCTGGCGCAGGACATGCCCCTGGCGCAAGTCGTCGCCGAACTCGCCCGTTACCGTCGCGGCCACATCGCCGTGGCGCCGGAAGTCGCCGATCTCACGGTGCTCGGCAGCTATCCGCTGGACGATTTCAACGGCACCCTGACCATGCTCCAGC
This sequence comes from Thauera sp. 27, assembly GCF_000310125.2. NCBI lineage: Bacteria > Pseudomonadati > Pseudomonadota > Betaproteobacteria > Rhodocyclales > Zoogloeaceae > Thauera > Thauera sp. 27. The sequence continues at coordinate 75,164 of NZ_AMXB01000012.1, read as the reverse complement.
AGGCCTTGCCCATCCAGGTGCGCCAGCCGCTGCCCTGGTGGACCACCATCGAAGCCCGCGCCCGCTGAACACCCTGGCGGGCGTTCGAAGAAATTTCGCCGAAAACTTCCACATTTTTCGCCCCCATCCGGTTTACCCCACAGGGACACACAAGTCGCCATGTGCGCGCCCCCGTTTTTGCGGGGAGCAAACATGTAGCCACTGCCACCCGCCCTGGCATCCAGCCCGCCAGGGCAGTCAGGCACCAGCCAAGCCCGTGACGAGACCTGCACCGCCGCTGGCGGGCAGGTTCCGGCATGCGGGCGCTGACGCGTTCCGGTCCGCTACGTGAACCAATCCGACCGAAAAGGGATAAACCACATGTCTCGTCACCCAACATCGCAAGCCACGCGCCGCAAGCCGTCGCCGCGCTTCGCCCTGCGCCCCACGGCTGTCGCCGTCCACCTGCTGCTGGCCGGCGCTGCCATCGGCGGCTGGGTCGGCGCCGCCCAGGCGCAACCAGCCACTGCCGCCAGCACCCGCAGCTACAACATCCCCGCCGGCCCGCTGAACGTGGTGCTGACCCGCTTCCTCGGCGAATCGGGTGTATTGCTCTCCGGCAGCACCGAGCTGGCTCAGGGCAAGCAAAGCCCCGGCGTCCAGGGCAATCTGACGCCCAAGGCTGGGCTGGCGGCGCTGCTGGCTGGCACCGGTTTGCAGGCGGTTGCGGATGCACAGGGGCGGTATGTGCTGCGGGTTGCGCCAGTGGATGACAAGCGAGGGGAAGCGACGTTGCCGACTGTAACAGTGAAGGGGGACATCTCTACCCAACATTCTCATCTTGCCTATTTGTCTAAGCGTGCCGCCTCGGGCGCATTGGGTACCAAGTCGGTTCTGGACACTCCGTTCTCCATCACCGTCGTAGACAACAATGAAATAATCGAGCGCGGAGCCAAGTCAATTGGCCAGATATTCTTCAGCGATCCGTCGGTCTACACGCCCACTCCCTCTTTCAACGTTGACTGGTGGGGAACACGGATACGCGGACTGCCGGTGCGCAATACCTACGTGGACGACATTTCCATGGTGCTGTCCTGGGGAGGCGACTTTCCCACTGAGGTAATTGATAGTGTCTCGGCGCTCAAGGGCTTGACTGGATTCATGTACGGTTTCGGCACCCCAGGCGGTGCATTGAGCTACCAGTTGAAGCGCCCGAGCCAAACACCCGAAACCTCTCTGAGCGTCGGTTACCGCAACCCCAAACTATTCACTGCACACGTAGACACCAGTCATAACATAGATGGTGATCTCGCCATACGCGCGAACTTTGCAACCGAACAGGGTACGGCCTATAACACCAGCGAAATCAACCGTAACGTGGTATCGCTAGCCGTGGATAAACAGCTCGGAGGCTCACTGCTATGGCAGACCACACTGGTTTATGAGGACAGCAAGATCAAGGGAGAGCCATTCCAGTTTTACCTGAGCGAGTACGATGTCGCCGGAAGTGGCGGTCGCATGCCAACCCCTACATACGACTATCGCAATATCAACATTAACAATGCCTACTATAAGACCGAAACACTGCTGGCTTCCACCGGTGTTAAATGGCAGATCGACGATCAATGGAAGTTGGATTACCAACTCGGCTTCTCGCGCAAGAATCACCGCTCGAACAAGGCATTTGCCGATCTTTTGAACTCCGCAGGCGACTACAGCGGGGGGATCTACAATTTCGCTGGTCGGCACGACACATTATTCACCCAAGCGATGTTGCAGGGCACAGTATCAGCGTTTGGTATGAAGCATGAGCTCGTCGCGGGCCTTGGTTTGCAGAAGACCGAAACGAGCTACAGCAACTTCAGATATCCGGACAATGATTTCCAAGGCAACATCCATGTGTCTCAGCCCTACCGAGTGAGCCACACTCTTGATTTTTCGCTGAACCCCGCAAGTCCCGAAGTCGTCCAGAAGAATGTTTTCCTCAGTGACACCGTCCATTTCAACGAGCGCTGGCAGGCAATTGCGGGTCTGCGCTTCACCGATTATCACAACAAGGCCGGCTACCGAACTCGCGAGACGACGCCAACACTGGCATTGATCTACAAGCCCGATGCTCAGACCAGTCTCTACGGCAGCTATGTCGAGGGCCTTGAGCCCGGCAGCCGTGTGGGTGACATTTACGCCAATGCTGGAGAGTTGCTGCCTGCGACGATTTCCAAGCAAGCCGAGGTCGGCATCAAAGGCCAGGCAAACACGTTTGACTACAGTGCAGCGATCTTCCGGATCGAAAGAGCCAATCAAATTGACGTAGTCAGGGGTGGTGAGCGCTATCGAACACAGGATGGGCTGGTGCTGTATCAAGGCGCTGAACTGTCAGGCGCCTATCAATTCACCAGGAACCTGAATCTGGGCATGGGCGCAACCTATCTCGATGCCACGATTGACAAAGTCTCCGCTGCCAGTGCCGCGATTGAAGGGAATACGCCCGCGAATGCACCCAAATGGCAGGTCGTCGGCCATGCTCAGTATAAGGTGCCGAACATCTCGGGCCTGTCTATCCACGGTGCAGCGCGCTACTTTGGCGCCACCTACAACGACAACAAGAATCTGCTGACAGTACCAAGCCGTACCATAGTCAACGCTGGTTTTAGCTACGATTTCGACGTGCAAGGCCATGCCTTGACACTGATTGGCAACATCAACAACGTGTTCAATAAGAAGTACTGGGCCAGCGGCGGATGGGAGGAGGGATCAAGCAATATCGGCGAGGCACGCAACGTTTCGTTAGTGCTGAGGGCGCAGTTTTGAACCTCGTCGAGGACAAAGGACGGATAGGGGCAGGGCTCCCGCAGCTACGCACTCATCATTCATCGTCATCCTCGTCAGGCGCTTCGAAGCCCAGCAAAGGCGTACGGCTTAGAGATCAAGGCCGCGGGCCGCGTTGGCTCAGATACCAATCTCACAGCTGGCTTCACCTCGCTTCAGCTGAAGGGACCGGACAGCCGAAACATCTACGAGTGGGTACCACGCCGTACGCTGAAACTGCGCGCCGACACGCACGTACCGATGTTGCCGAAGCTGCAGGTTGGTACGGGTGTGCTCCGGCAGTCCGACGTTTCGAAAAGCGGCGGTGCGTGGCAAGACGTGTATGTCCTGGCTGACCTCATTGCGGCTTATGAGCTTTCCGAGGCAGCCATCATACGGCTGAACGTCAGCAACATGTTCGAGAAGAAGTACCTGCGGACAGCCGAGTACGGAGCCACCTACGGTACCCCCGCACCGCTTCGATCACGCTGGAATATAAGCTGTGAAGGCTGTAGCAAAGTCATCTTGAGACTTCCGCACGGCATGGTTTGACGGCGCAACCTCCGATCCGCGACAATGCGAACAATTCTTACTCTGAAGTAAGCCAGCCAACCCTACCCGGGCCAGCCAGCGCTCCCGCCTTCCGGAGACACACGTGAGCACCGCTGCCCGTCGCGCCGATCCCATCGCCAATCTTTACAGCGATCACCACGGCTGGCTGCAGGGATGGCTGCGCGGCAAGCTCGGTTGTTCGCAGCAGGCCGCCGACCTCGCCCAGGACACCTTCGTGCGACTGCTCGCCGGACGGCGCGAACAGGTGGAAGCACTGCGCGAACCGCGCGCCTACCTCACCACCGTCGCCCGCGGCCTGCTCATCGACCACTACCGCCGACGCGAACTGGAACGCGCCTGGCTGGAAGCACTTGCACACATGCCGGAAGCCGAGACGCCCTCGCCCGAGGCGCGTCATCTCGTCATCGAGTCACTGCTGGAAGTCGACCGCATGCTGGACGGGCTGGCGCCCAGGATGCGGGCCGCCTGGCTGTACAGCCGGCTCGACGGCCTGCCCCACGCCGAGATCGCCGCACGGCTCGGCGTATCGGTTTCCAGCGTGCGCCAATACCTTGCCGAGGCGGCGCGGCATTGCTACCGGCTACGTTTCGGTAGCCCTGCGTAAAGCCATGCCAAGCAACGTGAGCGCCCGTTCGACGGACGACCGTCCGGTCTCCGACCGGGTGCTGGACGAAGCCATTGCCTGGCAAGTCCTGCTCGACTCGGGCGACGCCTCAGACGAACACCGCGCCTGCCTCATCCGCTGGCTGGAGGCCGATGCCGACCACGCCCGCGCCTGGCGCCAGCTCGGCCTGCTGGACCATGGCCTGCACGACCTGCCACGAGACGCTGCGGCACCGCTGCGCGAAACATTGATCACACCGCACCGTCGCGGCGGTACGCGAGCGGCCGCCGGTCTGCTGTCGCTGGCGCTGCTGGTCGCCGTTGCGGCGGGTGTGCTCGACCGCCACCACCCGCTCGCCGGCCTGCTCGCCGACCACCGCAGCGGCACGGGCGAGCAGCGCAGCGTCGTGCTCCCGGACGGCACCATCGTCGTCCTCAATACCCGCAGCGCGATCGACCTCGCCTTCGACGCCGATCGGCGCGCCATCGTCCTGCGCCAAGGCGAGATCCATGTGCGCAGCGCACCCGCGAGTGAGGCGGAGTTGCGCCCGCTGATGGTGCTGACGCCGCAAGGCAGTCTGCGCGCACTCGGCACCCGCTTCATCGTCCGCCACGAAGCCGACCTGACCACGCTTACCGTCACCGAATCCGCGGTAATGGCACGCCCCACCGCATGCGACCCTGCACCCGCTCAGGCCTGCCCGGCCGAGCGCCGGGTCTCCGCCGGCCACGGCGTTTGGCTGCGTGCCGACGCAGTCGGCGAACCCACGCCCGTGCGGCCGGACGCCGACGCCTGGATCGACGGCATGCTGGTGGTCGAGAACGCCACGCTCGGCGAAGTCGTCGCCGAACTCGCCCGCCATCGAGCCGCACCGCTCACCATCGCGGCCGACGCGGCCAGCCTGCGCGTCACCGGCACCGTTCCGCTGGCCGATACCGAGCGCGCCCTGACCGCACTCACTCACGCCCTGCCAGTGCGTCTGGTGAAGCGCGGCGGCGTGTGGCTGCACGTCGAGCGCGAGCGCTGAAGCCGGAGGTGCCACACCGGCGACACGAAACCTGCACCTGCCAGAAAAATTCTTCCGATTCGACTGTCACTTTCGCAACTTCGTCCGGCAGACGGGGAAAGCATCTCGTTCTCCCTTTTCAACGTCTTCGCTGGAGCTTCGCCCGTGCCTCCCCATTCCCCTGTCCTTCACCTTCGCCCTGTCGCCCTGGCCATTGCGTTCGCACTGTTGGGCACCGTACCGACCGCGGTCATGGCCCAGAGCCAGACCGCATCACCGCATGTCGCGCAGACGGTGCGCGACTACGACCTGCCCGCCGGCCCGCTCGCCGCCACCCTCAACCGCATCAGTCGCGAAGCCGGCATCGCCCTCACCGCAGGCGCCGCAACACTCGAGAACCGCAACGCCGCCGCGGTCCGTGGCCGCATGCGTGCCGAACAGGCACTGGAGCGTGCGCTGACCGGCAGCGGCCTGGAACTGGTACCCACTGGACCGGGCAGTTACACCTTGCAGCTAGCCGCGCCGTCGCCCGACGCTGCCATGCTGTCGGCGGTCACCGTCTCGGCCGCGATCGGTACTGCGACTGAGCGCACCGGCAGCTATGTCGCACGTTCAACCTCCACCGCCACGCGACTGGAGCTCTCCCAACGCGAGACACCGCAGTCGGTCAGCGTCGTCACCCGCGCGATGATGGACGACTTCAGCTTGACCAGTGTGAACGACATGCTCGCCTCGGTAACAGGCGTGAATGTCGAACTGGTGGAGTCCGACCGCACCTACTTTTCGATCCGCGGCTTCGAAGTCAGCAACTTCCTGGTCGACGGCATCGGCCTGCCCTTCGCCACCGGCGATCAACTCGGCGACATCGACACCGCCCCGTACGACCGCGTCGAGGTCCTGCGCGGCGCCAACGGGCTGCTTGCCTCCATCGGCAATCCCGCGGGTACCGTCAACTTCGTGCGCAAGCGCCCCACCCGCGAACTGCAGGCCTCGGCGGCCGTAACGTTTGGCTCTTGGCAGAACCGCCGCATTGACGGTGACTTCTCCTCTGCACTCGATGAGGATGGGCGCTGGCGAGGCCGGCTGATCGTCGCCGCGCAAGAGAAGGACTCACATCTGGACCGCTACTCCCTCGACAAAAAGCTGTTCTCTGCGATCGTCGAGCACGATATCGGCACTGACACGCTGCTGGCCATCGGCCACTCACAACAGCGCAACCGGCCGAAGGGTACGCTGTGGGGCGCCCTGCCACTCAGATACAGTGACGGCACACCCACCCACTACGAACGCTCGGCCAGCAGCGCAGCAAAATGGGCCTACTGGAACAGCGACGACACCCAGACCTTCGCCGAACTGAACCACCGCCTGAACGACCGCTGGCAGGCCAAGGCCACGCTGCTGCGCCGCAGCCTTGAATCGGACGGTGAGCTCTTCTATGTGTATGGCACACCCGATCGCGAGACCGGCACCGGCTTGTTCAGTTGGCCTTCGAAGTACGGCCATACCGAACGCCAATGGACAGCTGACGTGAACCTCACCGGCACCGTGGCCCTGGGCGGACACGAGCACGAGCTGGTGTTCGGCATCAGCCGCAGCAAGAGCGATAACTGGCTGCATTCGCGCGACGACGACACACACCTGCCACTGACCGAGAGCGAAATGCTCGCCGGCAGCTTCCCCCGCCCCGCGTTCGACGTCGGATTGAGCGACCATGCCGACTTCGTCAACCGCCGCGACAGCGTCTACGCGGCCGGACGCTTCAGCCTCACCTCCGACCTCAAGCTACTCGCCGGCGCCAACCTGAGCCGCGTCACCAGTTCGGGCGTGCAGTACGGCGCAGTACACGACTACCGCGAGACGCGCACCACTCCCTACCTCGGTGTCGTGTACGACATCGACCGCCATCACAGCGCCTACGCGAGCTACGCCGAGATCTTCAACCCCCAGCACCAGATCACCCAGTCGGGCAGCGTACTCGAACCGATCGAAGGCAGGAACCTCGAGGCAGGCATAAAGGGCGAATGGTTCGAGCGCAGACTGAACGGTAGCTTGGCGGTGTTCCGTACCGACCAGAAGAACACGGCAGAATATGATGGTTTCAGTGCCGGACGCTCCTATTACCGCGGCGTGAACGCCAGCTCCCAGGGCTTCGAGATCGATATGGCTGGACGCATCGGATCGACTTGGGACATCAATGCGGGTTACACGCAGTTCAGCCTGAAAGATGAAGACGGCCGCGACGTACGTACCCATGTCCCGCGCAGAACCTTGCGCCTGAGCACCGTGGCCCGTGTGCCGGGCCTGCATGGATTCAAGGTTGGAGCAACAGTCAAGTGGCAGAGCGAGATCCACCGTGCAGAAGCAAGCGCCATCACCAGCCGTCAGGACGCCTACGCGCTGCTCGACCTGATGGCCAGCTACGACATCTCTCCAACGCTTAACGTTACCGCCAAACTCAACAACGCCACGGACCGCAAGTACCTCAGCAGCCTGTTCTGGTCCCAGAGCTTCTACGGCGCGCCACGCAACGCCAGCTTGACCCTGAACTGGAAGTACTGATCGCAATGGGGGGTGGTGCGTCACTCAAGAGCGCTGCCCATGGCTGACCTTGACGTCCACCCTATGGCGACCGAGCCAAGGCCTCGCCTGCGGCGGCCTGCAATATGTAACACCATGTATCAAGTTGCACTTTTTGGGCATGTCAAACGACATGGCTAATAGAGACGTCCGCTACGCGGAGCGTCATCGGGCACATGCCGCAAGCGCTTCGAACGCGCTCGCATAGGGGCCACTGCGACCGACACAAGTGATCCAGCCAAGCGAACCGAAACCGGTTTTGCGCCTTCCCGCTGGTTCGATTGGATGTTCGCCGGAGGCAAGGTCCCACGAGGCAGTTTTTCGCAGCGCCTGCGGGCGCTGCATTTTTTTCGACAGGATTACAGAACCAGCAATGCGATATGGCTGCTCCCTTTTCCGCAGGAACTCTTTGGTGCCCTCCCCAAGGCAGGGGAGCCGGCGCTCAGGCGCACCGCGATGAAGACCGCCGAACGCGGGTCAACCTTCGTTCTGGTCTTGGCGCTGCATGTCGGCGCCGTGGCGTGGGCAACGCACGCCCTCGACCAGAGCCGCTCCGAACTCGTGCAGCCAACCATGCAGGGCGTGCTCGTACCGTCTGACGCCGTCGTGCCCCCAACACCGGCCCCCCTCGCACCGCCGCCTCCCGTGCCCGATCCGGAGCCACCAAAGCCTGAACCACCGAAGCCCTCGCCGCCCAAGCCCAAGCCCGAGCCGAAGCGCAAGCCACTTCCACCGCCACCACCGCTGCCGCCATCGGAGACTGCCATCGAGATTCCGATGGACGAAGCCGAGCCGCCGCCAGCGCCGCAGGCGAGCAAAGCGCCGTCGGAGGACGCGCCGCCACAGCCGCATCGCCCTCCTCCGCCTGGGCAGGCAGGCCCAACGACCGAAACGCCGCTTACGCCTCCACGCGTCGATGCCTCGCATCTGAACAACCCTGCTCCGACCTACCCTCCGCTATCGCGGCGCATGCGGGAAGAGGGGCGAGTGCTGCTCGACGTACACATCATGCCGGACGGCTCCGTGGCGGAGGTGAAGCTGCGTGAATCCAGCGGCCACCGCCGGCTGGACGACTCCGCGATTGCGGCAGTGGAACGCTGGCGCTACGTCCCGGCAACACGGGGCGGCAAGCCGATCGCGTTCTGGTATGTGCAGCCGGTCATCTTCTCATTGCTCAACTGAATCCAGGCCCAACTCTCACGCCTCCCGGGCGCACCCTTCAAGCAAGGAAACACAGATGGAAAACGAATCCGAGAACCTCCGTTCCATACCGGCTTCCGCCGACGTAGCAGACAGCGCATCGACTGCCGGCGTGGAGACCGGCACCACGCCGACGACCGACGCCCTGCCTACTGCGGGCGAACCGCTCGGTACAGCCACACCACCGATACCGGATACCGGCGCCGTGGATACGCTGGCCAACCCCTACGGCATCGAGGCGCTCTGGGCCCAGGGCGATCTCGTCATCAAATCCGTGGCAATCATGCTCTTCATTATGTCCATCGCATCCTGGTATGTGATCGCCACTCGCGGCATCCAGGCCATGCGCCTCAGACGCGCTGCCCGGCGCGCGCAGCTGTTCTGGCACGCGCAGAGCATCGAAGAGGGATTGAATCTGATAGGTGGCGAAACAGCCACGAACCCGTTTCGCCGTCTGGTGGACGAGGGTGGGCGGGCTTGCGACCATCACGCCGCGCATCGCGAGGAGCTCCACGGACAATTGAGCCTGGCCGACTGGCTGACCGCATGCCTGCGCACCGCCATCGACGAGAGCGCAGAACGCATGCAGAGCGGCCTCTCCGTGCTCGCCTCGGTTGGCTCCGTGGCCCCCTTCGTCGGCCTGTTCGGCACGGTTTGGGGGATCTACCACGCGCTCGTCGGTATCGGCGTATCGGGCAACGCCGGAATCGACAAGGTCGCCGGGCCCGTCGGCGAAGCATTGATCATGACCGCATTCGGCCTCGCCGTTGCGATCCCCGCCGTGCTCGGCTACAACGCGCTGGTACGCACCAACAAGGGCGTCCTCGGACAACTCAACCGCTTCGCCCATCACCTTCACGCATTCCTCGTCACCGGAGCGCCTGTGAAGGTCGCCAAGCTGCATGTCGCCAACAAGACGCGTGAGGCCTCCTGATGGCTTTCGGCAACGGACTGGAGGACACGGGCGACACCGAGATGAGCGAGATCAACATGATCCCCTTGGTCGACATCATGCTGGTGCTGCTCATCATCTTCATCATCACGGTGCCGGTGATGACCCACTCGGTGAAGCTCGATCTGCCCCGCGCGGCCAACCAGCCGAACGTCGTCGAACCGCGTACGGTGACGATCGCCGTCACTGCCGCGGGCGGCCTGCACTGGAACGAAGACCGGATCGACTACGAGACACTCGAGGCGCGTCTCATCCAGATCGCCAGTGAAGAACCACAACCCGAGATCCACGTTCGTGGCGATCGCAGCGTCGAGTACGAGCAGGTAGTCAAGGTCATGGCCGCGGCGCAACGCGCTGGCATGCAGAAGCTGGGCTTTGTGACCGACCCCCAGCCGTAACCCCCTTTCTGGCCGCGGCGAACAAGCCCGCCCCGGAGAGGGGCGGGCGCTCGACCTGCCGGACTTCAGTTCGCGCCCAGGATGGCGGTAACGTTGTCGCGCAAGGCCTGCAAGGGATCGTTGCCTGCGCTTTCGAGCACCGCGACACGCACGCCAGCCCGCTGCAGCGCCAGGGCCAACGCCTCGGGCGGCGCACGATGATGCAGTACGATGCCGACGTCGGCCGCGTGCAGGCGCTCAAGCAGGGCGGATACGGCTTGCGGCGACCACTCGTCATCGGCGCGCAGGTCGCGCCCTTCCAGATCGAGGTTGAAGCCGGTGATGAAGTAGTCGAGCCGATCGGACAGGCTGAACACCACCGGATTGTCGAGCGCGGCAAAGCGCCGACCGGCCTCGGCCGCGAGGCGCACCACTTCGCGCTTGAACGCTGCCAGACGCTGTGCCACGGCTGCGGCATCGGCCGGTGCAAGACGTGCGAGGTCATGCGCCACGATGTCGGCCATGCGACCGAGATTGGTCGGATCGAGCCAGGCGTTCAGCCCATCGGCATCACCGGCCCGCAGCGCCACGCCGGGCAGCGTGCCATCGACCGGGCGAGCTGCATCGATTTCGACGATCCGCAGGTTGGCGCGCCGGGCATGGGGGTAGAGCACGTCATCGGCCCACACGGCGCGCAACCCCACCACAGCATCGGCCTCGCGCGCGGCGCGCTCCAGCGCCGCAGCACCGCGTCCGTTGAAGTATGCCGCGTGACGCGTGGGCGGCAAGGTATCCGGCACCACGCGGCTGACGTAGATGCGCGTGCCTTCGGCCAACTCGCGCGTCAGCGCATACACAACGGGATGTGCCGCAAGCACGGTAGCGGCGAGTTCTGGCTGGGGGATTTCACCGGCCCAGACAGGCGTGCTGCACGCAAGCGCGCAGGCGACGACGAGCGTCTTCAAGGTAGTCATGCAACTTGCCCTTTGAGTGCAGGTAGGGTGCCGCGCGCGATGGCCGCGAGCGCAAACAGCGCACCGGAGAACAGGATGATTGCGGCACCCGAGGGCACCGGCAGTTCGAGCTCGATCGGTACCAGGATGCCGGCCAGCGTGCTTAGCGTGGCAAACAGCACCGACAACCAGAAGAACCCACGCAGCGAGCGGCTCAACAGGCGCGCAGCGGCCGCCGGGATGACCAGCAAGGCCCCCACCAGGATGGCGCCGATGACCTTCACGGAGGCCACCGTAACCACCGTCACCAGCGCAACGAAGAGATAGTCCAGCAGCTTCACGCGCACACCGCGTACGGTGGCGAGCTGTGGATTGAAGCTTGCCAGCATCATGTGGTTGTAGAGCGGCAGCGCCAGCACCGCCACCAGCACGGCCACCACCGCCAGGACTGCGAGGTCCTGGCCGTTGACCGTGAGCACCGAGCCGAACAGCACGTTCTCGAGGATGTGGACGTTCACCTTCCCGGACAACAGCAACAGCAGGCTGCCGCCAAGCGCCAGAGATACCGAGAGGAACACGCCGATCAGCGTATCGGGTGTGAGCCCGGTACGGTTGCGCAGGAAATTCAGCAGAATGCCAAACAGCAGGCAGTAGCCGAACAGGCTGCCATATGGGCCGGTGTAGGGTTCGCCCAGCAGAATGCCGATCGCAACGCCGGTGAGCGCCGCATGGCCGACCGCCTCGGAGAAGAAGGCAAAGCGCTTGACCACCACCAGGGTACCCAACCCGCCGAGCACGGGGCCGATGATGAGCCCGGCGAGCAACGCACTGACGACGAAGCCATAGCCCAGCGAGGGCGGCAGCCAACCCGCCGCGGCCCAACCCTGCACCAGCAGGCGGAAGGACTCGTAGCTCACGCCGCCACCCCCAGCCGGACGGGCGCCGGCGTGATGCGCGGACGTGCCGAGAACAGCGCGAGCAGTCGCTCGGGCGCCAGCATCTCGAGCGGCGCACCGTCGAACAGCAGGCTGCGGTTGAGCCCACTGACGCGGTCGGCAAGCCGGGCGACGGCGTCGATGTCGTGCTCGATCCACAGCACCGTGACGCCGTCGCGCCGCCAGTCGGCAAGCAGATGCTCAAACACTGCAATGCCGGCTTCGTCGAGCGCGGCCATCGGCTCATCGAGCACAAGCAGACCCGGTCTCGGAATCAGGCTCTGCGCCAGCAGCACGCGCTGGCGCTCACCGCCGGACAGCGCCCCCATGCGACGCAGGCGCTTGTCGCTCATGCCCACGCGTTCGAGCGCTGCATCGATACTCGCCATCTGGCCGCATGCGCGGCCCAGGAAGGCCGGTCGGCGCTGGGTGGTAGCGCGCATGAAGTCTTCCACCGTCATCGGCAGGCCACGGTCGAACTCCAGCGCCTGCGGTACGTAGCCGATCGTGCCAGGCTGCGCAGGCCAAGCGATCGACAGGCGGCCACGATGCGGCATCTGACCGAGCAGGGTCTTTACCAGCGAGCTCTTGCCGCCGCCGTTGGGGCCGACCAGCGCGTGCACACTGCCAGCCAGGACGCGCAATGAGACATCGCGCAGGATCTCGGTGCGCCCGAGCGTCAGCCCGACCGACTCAAAGCGGATCTCGGGACCTGCTGGCGAATGCGTCATTGCGCGGCCTCACGGATCGCACGCACGACGGTAGCAAGGTTGCGGGCCGTCTCGCGCTCGAACTTGTCAACCTCGTACTCGCCATAGGAGATGTGGGTGAGCGCGTACAGGCGCACGCCGGTTTCACGCTGGATGGTGTCGACATAGGCCGAGGGGAAGTCCATTTCCGAGAAGATGACCTTCACGTCCAGTCCGCGCAAACGGTCGATGGTGCCCTTGAGTTGCGCAGGACTTGGCTCGATGCCATGCGCCGGCTCCACCACCGCCGTGACTTCGATACCGAACTCGCGCAGCAGGTAGTCGTAGGCGCCGTGTATGGTCGCCACCCGGAACTCTGCGCCCGACATGTCGGCCAGTTCGGCCAGCGCATCGGCACGCAGCTGGCGCAGACGGCGGGCAAAGCCACGCGCGTTGGCCTGGAAGGTCGCGGCATTGGTAGGATCGAAACGCGCCAACTCACGCGCAATGGTGTTGACCTGCGCGATCGATGCGGTCACCGACAGGAAGGTATGCGGATTGACAACCGAGCCCGACCCGGCACGGCCCGCCATGCCGGTGGCAGCCAGCAAGGGCACGTCGGCGTTGGCCTCGATCACGGGCAGGTCGGGCTTCTCGCTGGCAGCGATCATGCGCTCGGCGAAGTCATCGTGACCAACACCATTGACCACCATCAGGTCGAGCGACCCGATGCGCTTGATGTCCTCGGCGCGCGGCTCGTAGGCGTGTGGATTGAAGCCGGCGGGAATCACCGGCACGACCTCGGCAAGGTCGCCGACGATGTTCTTCACATAGCTGTAGTAGGGGTGCAGCGTGACACCGATTCGCAGCGGGCGACTGCGCGCAGGCGCGCCTGCATGCGTAGCAGCGGGCAGCGCGCAGAGCGCCGCCAGCCCTGCAAGCAGACGTCGGCGCGAACGCGAGAAACGATAGGTATCGGACATGGAAACTCCATGAAGAAACAGTCGCGAACGGCTGTGGGATTGGACATCGGCGCGGGCGCCAGGCCCCGCGCTCAATTCAGTGCTTGTGGCGCGTCACACCCGCATCGAAACGGCTGACGATCTCGCGCCACCCTGCCTCGACAAGAAAGCCAGCATCGAACCGGGCAGGCGCTGCTGCATCGGACTCGCGGTGCAGCCAGATCTCTGGCTGCGAGTCAGCCTCTCCCACAAGTGGCAGCACCAGCAGGAACGAACCGGCCACTGCCGGTTCAGCACTCAGGCCCAGATAGGCACTCATCCCCGCGTGCTCGATCAGGGACCAACTGTGTGCTCCACGCCATGCCATGCCAAGGTCGGCGACGAAGGGCGGAACGAGCGCCGCGGCCAACTCAGCCACTGCAGGTGGCACGCCCCCCCACGCCGTCAGTTCTATGGGCACGAGGCGCAGATCGGCATACAGCCCCTGTTCGGCCGCACTCAGTCCGTCACGCGCGTCAAGCTGATGCGCCTCCACAACGGTCACGCCGACGTGCGCGGCACGCACCCCAACCACCGCCCCCGCCGCTGCCAGGATCACGCAGCAGGCCAGGGCCACGAACAAGGACTCGTGACCCGCACCAGCGGGTCGAACAAGGACAGCAGCCATCAGCGGATCTCGGTGTGATCGATCTCGACCACATGTCCCGGACCTGCATCGAAGAGCACGTAGAACTCCCCTTCGGGCCGCTTGAAACGCAGCGTGGAATCGTCGCCAAGCTTGCCCTGTATGAGGATGGTCTCATCGTAGGCGACGACATCGATGGTGACACCGGGCGCCTTGCTGCCATCCGAGAAACCGCCGGTGCAGACAACGGTATCGCCATCGGGTACGCAGACGCAAACCGGGTTGTGCGCGACGGCAAGGCCCGCAAGCCCTGAAAGCAGGCCCGCCAGAATGAGGTGCAGCGGTTTGCGTGGGAAGTCGAGACTCATGTGGGGTTTCCTTTCTTTACTAGCCATCCGGCAGTGACTGGCGAGACCTCGGCAAGCGGCAGCGCCACTTGGTGCGTGGAACCGTCCCAGCCCTCCAGCGTGATCCACACCTCGGAATCCGGGGTTGCTCTATCGGGAACATGCAGGTTCGCGAACTGGCGGTAGGGCGAGCCGAAGAAGATCGCGCCTGCCGCACGCAGACTGCGCGGCTTGCCGACGCGGATGTAGACCGCCTTCACCTGCGCTGTACACTGCGCACAAAGCGCCAGGCTGAAGGTCTTCATGTACCCCGCCTCACCATCGAGCGCGGGTGGCATGAGGTTCCACTCGGCAAGGCGGATCGACCAAGGGCCGACGGCGAACTCGCCCACCATGCGTTCGCCAAGGCCCTTGGCGCCGCGGTTCATCTCGATGCGATCGAAGTAACCCGGAAGATAGAAGAGGGGCAGCAACACCATCACGACGCTGATGCGGAACAGCCAGCGCTTGCGCGAGACGTTTTCGGGCTTCTTGCCCAGCTTGGGCGCCGCCAAGGTACTGGTCGGACTCATTCGCTCACCTCCTGCGCCATAACCGGCTGCGGCTGCGGTTGCCGGCGCAGCGCAGCGATGGTGGCCTGCGCCGTGCGCTTGGTCCAGATCAGCATGCCGCTCAGCACCATCATGGTGAGCAGCACACCGAACAGGAAGTACACCAGCTTCAGCCACAGACCGGCGAAGTCACCGGTATGCAGCGGCCGCATCGACTCGGTGAATAACTCCAGGCCGGAGCGATCCGAGACGCGACGCACATACACCACGTCGCCATCGTAGGGGTTGATGTGGAGACGTTCGAACAGCAGCGGATAGCCCCCGCGCCCCAGCACCATGATCGGATCGTAGGCAGTACCCGGCAGTCGCACGAACATCGGCTCCAGGCCAGGCAGATGCTCGCTCGCCTTGGCTGCGGCCCCGTCGAGCGAGATCATCGGTGCGCGCAGTCCATCTGCGGTATACGGCGCATCCTCGCGCGCCACCACGGGTGGAACGCCTTCGGTCGAGATCGAGATCGACAGGTCCGAAAGCGTTGCCTGCACCAGGAACCACAGCCCGGTCACCGACATGATGAGGATGAACGGGATAGACCAGATGCCAGCCAGTCGGTGGAAATCGCCCCAGAAGACGCGCGCGCCCTGCGCGAACCGCAAGCGCGGTCGCAAGAAGCCACGCCAGAACTTCTTGTAAACCACCAACCCAGTGACTAGCGATACCAGCATCGGCAAGGCAAGGGCGGAGACCGCATACCATCCGAGATTGAAGCCGTTGTCGAACGGCATCAACAGCCAGCCGTGCAGCGCACGGATGAACTGACGGAAATCGAACCCCGAGTGCGCGCCCTGTATCTCCCCAGTGTAGGGATTCACATGCAGCGTGCCACTGGTTCCATCGGCGTAGCCTACGCGCACGCTGAGCGCGAACTGCGACTTCACCGGTCGAGAGATGGACTGCACTACGGCGTCGGGCTGCGCCCCGTTTACTGCAGCCAGGATCTCGTCGTACCCAAGCACTTGCGCATCGTGTGCCGGAGCACGAGCGCGTACCGCCGGATCCGCCAACCACACGATCTCCTGGCTTACCGTCGCTATCGACCCGGTCAGACAGACGAAGAACATGAACATCCACAGCGGCAGTGCAGCCCAACTATGGACAAGGAACCAGACGCGTGCGCCATTCCTCCGTCCCTGCACACCATCGATCATAGGGACTGTGGACTTCATCGGCGCCACTCCCATCCATGCAGGGCTCTCCCGTTCCGAACCATGAAAACTCCACTGTGCAGGCAACGCACCAATCCAGAAAACAACAAAACCCGTGCCTCGCAATCGACAGGAACGGGACTCAAAGCAAATCAGGTGCTTTCATAGGACATGTCGTTTGAGCGCGCAAAATGGGCTAGTTTGTTACACGCAGTTACATTCAAGCCTTCAAACTGATTGATGCTTCTCCGAAGCAGGGAATCCCCTCGCTTGCCCGCGCCCCGGCGCTGGGTTAAAAGTGCCGCAGCCGGGCACGCCACCCGTGTCGGCTGACAAACAACAAAAGGAGACATCAAGATGCGCGCGTTCCTGTTGTCCTGCCTGCTCCTGGCCGGCCTGCCGGCCCAGGCTGCCTATAACGCCATGTTCGTGTTTGGTGACAGTCTCTCCGACGGCGGCAATGCCTATGCCCTGTCGTCCGCCGCCGGGGCGCCGTTCGCCCCTTGGCCGCCATCGCCGCCCTACGCCGAGCGATTCACGGATGGCCCGACAGCGGCCGAACACCTCGCGGCACAACTGGGCATCGCGCTTGCCCCATCGACCAGCGGCGGCAGCAACTTTGCGGTGGGCGGCGCGATGACCGGCCTGGGCAATTTCAACTACCTCACCGGCTCACCCTTCCCCCTGCCGCCCAGCCTTGAGCTGACCGGCGCCCAGGCGCAGGTCCTTCAGTTCATGGGCAGCCCGGCGGCGAGCTTCGACCCGGCAAGCAGCTTGTTCATGCTGTGGGCAGCGCCCAACGACTTCTTCTTCACGCTCGCAACCGGCGGCAACCTGCTTGCCGCCGCCGAGACGGCAGTGACCAATCTGGTAAGTTCGATCGGTCTGCTGGCGAGCATCGGCGCCACCGACTTCCTCATCCCCAACATGCCCAACCTGGCAAGCACCCCTCTGGGCCTGGGGCAGACCGACGAGGCACGCCAAGGCCTGGATCTCATCTCGACCGGCTTCAATAACGCGCTCGCCAGCACCTTGGCGCACATCCGTGCCGGGAGCATTCCCGGCCTCCCCGGCGGGCTCCGCCTGATGGAGTTCGACACCGCAGCCTTCCTCGACGAGGTCATCGGCGATCCCGGCACCTATGGCTTCAACAACGTGAGTGACGGGTGCATCTTCAGTGCAGTGTCGAACTGCGACGAGTATCTCTTCTTCGACGGCGTCCACCCGACAAGTGCAGCGCACCGGCTGCTCGGCGAGCGTTTCCATGCCACCGTTCCCGAGCCCGCGGTGCCAGCCCTGCTCGCCATCGGGCTACTGAGCCTGCTCGGCGTGCGCCGCTACACAAGGCATGCCTGAGGCAGCCACTCCGGCAGCGGCGCGTGCCCATGCGGGCAGCGCCGCCGTCACCACAAGCGTGCGTCGGGCCGATAAGGCAGGCGCCGTGTGCGCAGCCGGCGCGCATCGGGGTGAGACGGGTTGAGCAGATAGTTCCAGCCCACGGGCACAACAACCGACGGCACACGCAGCAGCAGGGTGTCATTGCGCTCGACCCAGTCATCACCGAGGTGCTGCGATGGCGTACGGCCCACCGACCAATCCACGTTGTCCATGTCCCAGCCCACGGGCGGGACAAGCGTCTCGGCCTCGAGCACTGCTGCCGCCGGAAGCGTCACCTCGACAGCCACCAGTTCCCGCGGCGGGCGCAACGGCGTGTGCACCCGCTTCTCCAGCTGCGCAAGCGCGAGACTATCGGCGAGATAGATCACCGGTCTGCCGACACTGTTCCAGCGCCCCCCGACCGCAGCCGCACCATTGCCTGCGCAGGCGAGATCCTCGGCCGCACAGAGCAGCGCACCCGTATCGAGATCGATCCAGTCCTGCGCCAGCCGCCACAATGTAGCCGTGCGCGCCGCCATCAGGCGACGGTACCGGCCATGATTCGGCGCAGCGCGTTCATCACCGCCTGGTGCCCCGGGGTGGTGGCGAGCAGTTCGATCGGTATGGCGCCACCCAGCACGGGGACGGGAGCAGCCAACCACTCGCGCGCAGCGGCCTCGTCGCCAAACACCCGGGTCGCCGCACGCTCGACGTCGATCAACCGCGCGACGCGGTCGGAATCGTCCTGCGACAGAGGCTTGCCCTCGCGCACGCGGCGGTCATAGGTTGCAGGTGCCACACCCAGCAACTGCGCCAAGCTGCGCCCGCTGCGTCCGAAGCGATGTGCGAAGGCCTCGAGCGAGCCGGTCTCGAAACCTTCGCGCACCATGTGGTCACGCTCGAGCGCGGACGCTGCATGAAGGTAACGATCAATGTCTGCCCCGCTCAGGGTGGCGCGTGCGGCGTAGGCGGCTGAAGGCGCTCGAACTGGGGTGGGCGTGGGCTTCATGCTGGGCTCCTGCAATCATCTGATTGATATCAACAGATCAATTGAAGACCCTTCAGTATCTCGTGTCAAGCCTGATCGCGGCTGCGCCACCGCCATGACCACGCAGGCGAGCAGTGCCCATCACGCGTGCTAGACTCGCGCGGCTTCCAAGGTTACGTCTCCGATGCATATCCAGCTCTTGATCCCCGGCCTGCTGTGGCCTACCGCAACCCTGCTCGGACCGGCCTCGGGCCTGACGCTCGACGGGCTGGCCGGCCTGCTTGGCCGAGGTTCGCGCTCGGTGCTCGCGTTCGAGCCCTACGACCGCCAGCTGGCGCGGCTGTTCGGACTCGAAGGCGGACCGCTGCCGCTGGCCGCATTGCGCCGCAGTGGCGAGCCCGATGCCCCGCCCCCGGCGGAGGGTGACCACTGGCTGTGCGCTGACCCGGTCAACCTCTCCTTCGCCCGCGAGCATCTCCTGCTGCAAAGCTTCGACGACAGCCAGCTTGATGCGGAGGAAGCCGCTGAACTGGTCGCTGCGCTCAACGAGGTCTTCACCGACCTCGGCCAGTTCGAGGCCTGCACGCCGACACGCTGGTACCTCAGGCTGGCGCAAACCTCCAAGGCCACGCTATACCCACTGGACGACGTTGTAGGCCGCCCGGTCAAGCACTTCCTTCCCGAAGGCGAGGACGCCCGCCTGTGGCAGCGCACCATGAATGAAGCGCAGATCGTGTTGCACAATCATCCGCGCAGCCGCGCCCGCGAGGCATCCGGCCTGCGCGCGGTAAATAGTATCTGGCTGTGGGGCGCCGGCGCACTCGAACACGCACCACAGGCACCGGCAGCGCTGGTGCAGGCCACCGACCCGCTCAGCGTCGGCCTGGCACGCAACTGCGGCCTCCCCGTCGCCATGCCCGATGTCTCCGCTGCACTCCGACAGGACACGCTGGTCGTACTCGACGGCTTGCGACTCCCCGCCCAAGCGCTGGATCTCGATGCATGGCGCACTGGTCTCGAAGCACTGGAGCGCGACTGGTTCGCGCCACTCGCCACTGCACTGAAACGCGGCCGCATCGACAGCCTGCACATCACCGCCCCCGGCGACCGCGCGACGCTGCTCGTCGCCAACCAGCGTAGCGAGCGCTGGAAGTTCTGGCGCAAGCCCTACGCATTCGACGACCTGCTGAAGTCGCTCACCCCAGCTCCCATGCCGCTGCCTGAGGCAACGCCGCCACCGCCCCCCCACGAAGCCCGATGACTCGCATCCAGCCCCGCCCCGTCCCCCAGCAGGCCTTCGCCCGCCTTGCCGATGCCGGCCTGCACCCCCTGCTCGCCCGCCTTTACGCCGCGCGCGGGATCAGCCGCGCCGACGAACTCGACACCAGCCTGAAGAACCTGCTGCCGCCCGAGGCGCTCACCGGCACGGCAGAGGCAGCGCAGTTGCTGGCCGACGCCATCGAAGCTGGCGCGCGCATGGTCATCGTCGCCGATTACGACTGCGACGGCGCCACCGCTTGCGCCGTTGGCATGCGTGCGCTGCGCGCCTTTGGTGCCGACGTGCATTACCTGGTGCCTGATCGCGTAACCCTGGGATACGGCCTCACGCCTGCGATGGTCGACATCGCCGCACGCCTCGAGCCAGACGTGCTGATCACCGTCGACAACGGCATCGCCAGCGTCGAGGGCATCGCCGCAGCGCGTGCCCACGGCATGGCCACCGTGATCACCGACCACCATCTGCCCGGCGACGTGCTGCCCGAAGCCGACGTGATCGTGAACCCCAACCAGCCCGGCTGCGATTTCCCGAGCAAGGCACTGGCCGGCGTGGGCGCGATGTTCTACACCATGCTCGCACTGCGCGCCGAGCTGCGCGAGCGCGGCGCCTTCGCCGGTGGCAAGGAGCCCAACCTCGCCGAGTTGCTCGACCTGGTCGCGCTCGGCACCGTCGCCGACGTGGTCAAGCTCGACCGCAACAACCGCATCCTGGTCGCACAGGGTCTGGCACGCATGCGCGCCGGGCGCATGCAGGCGGGCATACGCGCCCTGTTCGCACTCGCCGGGCGCGATCCGGCTCGCGCCAGCACGATGGATCTCGGCTTCATGATCGGTCCGCGCCTGAACGCCGCGGGGCGGCTCTCCGACATGAGCCTTGGCATCGAGTGCCTGATCACCGACGACCCCGGCCGCGCGATGAACATCGCCCAGGAACTCGACAAGCTCAACCGTGAGCGGCGCGGCATCGAGGCCGGCATGCAGGAGGAGGCACTCGCCCGGCTCTCCGGTTTCGAGGCAGGCAACCGCGCCACCGTGGCGCTGTTCGAACCCGACTGGCACCAGGGCGTGATCGGCATCGTCGCCGGCCGCATCAAGGAGCGCCTGCACCGCCCGACCATCGCCTTTGCGCGCGCCAACGACGGTGAGCTCAAGGGCTCCGGGCGGTCGATTCCGGGCCTGCACCTGCGCGACGCGCTCGACCTCGTCACCAAGCGCCACCCGGAACTCATCGTGCGCTTCGGCGGCCACGCCATGGCCGCGGGCCTGACCATCCGCGAATCCGAACTCGCACGTTTCGACGCTGCTTTCGAAGAGGTCGTCAGCGAACTGCTCGAACCCGCGCAGCTCGAGCGTCGCATCGAGACGGACGGCAGCCTCGAATCCGGCTATTTCGCACTCGACGCCGCCCGCATGCTCGACAACGAGATCTGGGGCCAGGGCTTTGCGGCGCCGGTGTTCGACGACGTCTTCCGTGTCGAGCGCCAGCGCCTGCTGAAGGACAAGCACCTCAAGCTCGAGCTGTCGCGCAGCGGTGCGCGCTACGAGGCGATCCGCTTCAACCACGCCGACGGTGCTGCCGCCCAGATCCATGCGGCCTTCCGTCTCGGCGTCAACGAGTACAACGGCGTCGCCAGCGTGCAATTGATGCTGGAGCATTTCGAGGCGGCCTGAGCGCGCACCAGCCGGTCATTGGCTGCTGGCGTGACACCGGTCACGGCCCGACCTCGTTCGGCCCGCGGGCATGCGGGAACATCCATGCCCGCGTGCGCTCCAACCCGGCAAACGGACCAGGTCGCGGCACCGCAAACCGGTAGCCGCCGACACTCGCCCCCGGATGCGGAAGGCAGCCCAAGGAGACACCCCCCGACGGGCACAGGTGCATGCGGGATCGACCGAGACCGAAGGGGAGCGCGCCATGAGCACTGTTACCCGGTTCCAGATCGACCATCGCCGTTTCCTCGACCCGCAGGGCGAGGCGCTCGGGCCGCTGCCCGACTTCGCGCGCGATCCGGCGCAACTCGTGCCGATGTACCGCGCGATGTACCTTACCCGGACCTTCGACGCCAAGGCCATCGCATTGCAACGGACCGGCAAGCTGGGCACCTTCGCCTCGGCGCTCGGCCAGGAGGCCATCGGCGTCGGGGTGGCCAGCGCGATGCGCAGCGAAGACGTGCTCTTCCCGTCCTACCGCGAACACGCCGCACAGCTCGTGCGCGGCGTGCGCATCGACGAAAGCCTGCGCTACTGGGGCGGCGATGAGCGCGGCAGCGACTTCGCCGCGGCACGCCTGGATTTTCCCAACTGTGTGCCGATCGCCACCCAGGTGTGCCATGCCGCGGGGGCAGCCTACGCCTTCAAGCTGCGCCACGAGGCCCGTGCCGCGGTGAGCTTCCTGGGCGACGGCGCCAGCTCCAAGGGCGATTTCTACGAAGCGCTCAACTTCGCCGCCGTATGGCAAGCGCCACTGGTCGTGGTGCTCAGCAACAACCAGTGGGCGATCTCGGTACCGCGCAGCGCACAGAGCGCCACCGCCACGCTGGCGCAAAAAGCCATCGCTGCCGGTATCGAAGGCGTACAGGTCGATGGCAACGATCTGGTGGCGGTGCACCACTGTGCCCGCGAAGCACTCGCCAAGGCGCGGGCGGGTGGTGGGCCGACCCTGATCGAGGCCGTCACCTACCGCCTCGGCGACCACACCACCGCCGACGACGCCTCGCGCTACCGCGACCCGGCCGTGGTGCAGGAACAATGGTCCTTCGAGCCGCTCACCCGCCTGCGCAACCATCTGCTCAAGCTTGGCGCCTGGGGGCCGGACAAGGAAGAAGCGCTCGCACGCGAATGCGCCGATACCGTGAATGCCGCCGTCGAAGCCTATCTCTCGACCCCACCGCCTGTGACCACAGCAATGTTCGAGCACCTGTTCGCAACACTGCCCGCCGCGCTCGCCGCCCAGCGCGACGAGGCGCTGCGCTTCGCACCTGGCAGCGCGGGCAGAAACACGGGAGGCGATCATGGCTGAGATCAACCTTGTCGAGGCGGTCAACCTCGCCCTCGCCCACGAACTGGCACGCGACGAAGCGGTCGTGCTGCTCGGCGAGGACATCGGTGCCAACGGCGGCGTGTTCCGCGCCACGGTCGGGCTGCAGCAACGCTTCGGCGCCGGCAGAGTGATCGACACCCCGCTCGCCGAGACCGCGATCGTCGGCACCGCGATCGGCATGGCGGCGATGGGCCTCAGACCGGTGGCCGAGATCCAGTTCTCCGGCTTTCTTTACCCGGCGCTCGACCACTTGATCAACCACGCCGCACGCCTGCGCAACCGCACGCGCGGCCGGCTCGCCTGTCCGCTGGTCGTGCGCACGCCCTGCGGCGGCGGCATCCATGCGCCCGAACACCATTCCGAGAGCCCCGAGGCGATGCTGGCCCACACGCCCGGCCTGCGCGTGGTGATGCCCTCGTCACCCGCGCGTGCCTACGGCCTGCTGCTTGCGGCCATCCGCGACCCCGATCCGGTGATGTTCCTTGAACCGACGCGGATGTACCGCCTGTTCCGCCAGGAGGTCGCCGACGACGGCGAGGCGCTGCCGCTCGACGTCTGTTTCACCCTGCGCAGCGGCAGCGACCTCACCCTGGTGAGCTGGGGCGCGATGCTGCACGAAACCCAGGCCGCCGCCGATGCGCTCGCCGCCGAGGGCGTATCGGCCGAGGTCATCGACGTCGCCACGCTGAAGCCGCTCGACACCGCCACCATCCTCGAGTCGGTGGCACGCACAGGGCGCTGCGTGATCGTGCACGAGGCTGCACGCACAGCAGGCCTGGGTGCAGAGATCGCCGCCTGCCTCGCGGACGAGGGCCTGTACTCGCTGCTGGCGCCGGTACAGCGCGTCACCGGCTACGACACCGTGATGCCGCTGTCGCGGCTCGAGAACCAGTACCTGCCCAGCGTCGAGCGCATCGTCGCAGCGGCGCGCAAGACCCTGGAGGCATCATGAAGATCTTCAAGCTGCCCGACCTCGGCGAAGGCCTGCAGGAAGCCGAGGTCGTCGAATGGCACGTCAGTGTCGGTGACGAGATCGCCGCAGACCAGCCCCTGGTCTCGGTCGAGACCGCCAAGGCCATCGTCGACATCCCCTCACCTTTCGCCGGGCGCGTGCAGAAGCTCTACTGCGAGGCCGGCAAGGTCGTGCATGTGGGCGCACCGCTCGTCGGCTTCGAGGGCGCAGCCGAGGAAGAGGACGCTGGTACGGTGGTGGGCGAAGTGCAGGTCGGCCGCGAGGTCAGGGCCGAAGCACCCGCCCCCGTCGCCCACGCGGGCGGGGCCATCCGCGCCACACCCGCGGTGCGCGCGCTCGCCCGCCAGCTCAAGGTCGAACTCGAGATGGTCACGCCGTCCGGGCCCGACGGGGTCATCACCACTGCAGACGTGCAGCGCGTGGCGAAGATCCTCGCCGAGGTCGGCCCTGCCGAGCCGCTGCGCGGCGTAAGGCGCGCAATGGCCCAGAACATGGCGCTGGCCCAGAGCGAGGTGGCCGCCGCCACCGTCATCGACGATGCCGACATCCACGCCTGGGCTGCGGACGCAGATGTCACCGTGCGCCTGCTCCGCGCGCTGGTTGCCGGCTGCCGGGCCGAGCCCGCGCTGAACGCCTGGTACGAAAGCCACACCATGGCCCGCCGGCTGGTGAGCAGGATCGACGTCGGCATCGCGCTCGACTTGCCCGAGGGCCTGTTCGTGCCGGTGATGCGCGACGTCGCCAACCGCGACCCGGCCGACCTGCGCGCCGGGCTGGACCGCATGCGGGCGGACGTGCAGGCGCGCCGGATCCCGGCCGAGGAGTTGCGCGGCAACACCATCACGCTGTCCAACTTCGGCATGATCGGCGGCAAGTACGCCTCGCCGATCGTGCTGCCGCCCACCGTAGCCATCCTGGGCGCCGGACGGGTGCACGAGCAGGTGCGCCCGGTCGATGGCAAGCCTGGGGTGCGCCGCGTGCTACCGCTCAGCCTGTCCTTCGACCACCGGGTGGTCACCGGCGGGGAAGCGGCGCGCTTCCTGAGGGCAGTCATCGACGATCTTCAACGTGGGGACTGAGCCGCCGCCTGTGGTGACATCGCGTCCAGGAACGCCTCCAGCTGCACCGCGCCAAGCGGGCGGCTGAACAGGAAACCTTGATAGGCCCGGCAACCGATCTGCAGCAGGCAGTCGCGCTGGGCTTCGGTCTCGACACCTTCGGCGACCACCACGAGGCCCAGTGTCTCGCCCAGCACCGTGATCATGGTCGCAATGGCCGCATCGTTCGGATCGACCAGGATGTCACGTACGAAACTGCGGTCGATCTTGACCTGATCCAGCGGCAAGCGCTTGAGGTAGGCCAACGAAGAGTAGCCCGTGCCGAAATCGTCGAGGGAAAAGCGCAGCCCATGCGCTCTCAGCACCTCCATGCGGGAGATGATCTGCTCGATGTCAGTGATCAGCGTGCTTTCGGTCAGTTCGATCTCCAGCCGCTGCGCGCAAGCGCCGCTGCGTTCCAGGGCTCCGAGCACATCGGCCACGAAATCCGGCTGCAGGAACTGACGCGCACTCACATTCACGGCGATCGACAATTCCGCGCGCCCGGGCACCGATGCCCACGCCGCCAGCTGGACACACGCAGTCTCGATGACCCAGCGACCGAGCGGCACGATCAGGCCATTCTCCTCAGCGATCGGGATGAACTCGGCCGGCGACACCAGACCACGCTCGGGATGCCGCCAACGCACCAGCGCCTCCACCCCGATCACCTTTGCGCTGCCCCTCACCTGGGGCTGATACTCGAGCACGAACTGCCCCTTCTCGAGCGCGCTCCACAGCCCGGCCTCGATCTCTGCACGGATCTGGGCGTCGGCCTGCATCTGCGGGTTGAAGAAGCGCATCGCATCACGGCCGGCATACTTGGCCTGGTACATGGCGAGGTCGGCCCGCATCAACGGCTCCTCCAACGCCTCGCCGGCCTCACCGCCAAACAGCGTGACGCCGATGCTGGCCGACACACGGCGTTCGCAGTTGCCCACCGCGAAGGTCTTGCGCAAGGCCTGCAGGATCTTGCCACCAATGGCCTCTGCGACGCGGGCCGCCGCGTCCTCGCGTTCGTCGAGGTTCTCCAGCATGACCACGAACTCGTCTCCGCCGAGCCGAGCCACCGTATCCTCCTTGCGCACGCATCGACCCAGTACGCTCGCCACCTCCTTCAACAGGGCATCGCCCTGCTGGTGCCCGACCGTGTCGTTGATCGTCTTGAAGTTGTCGAGGTCGATGAACAACAGGGCGCCACGGCTGCCGAGCTTCGCACCGGCCGCCTGGGCTGCCTCCAGCCGTTCGAGCAGCAGGCGCCGGTTGGGCAGTCCGGTGAGTGCATCGTAATAGGCAAGCTGCCGCACTTCGGCCTCGGCCGACTTGCGCGCGCTGATGTCCCGCGCGGAACAGAACAGCACCCGCCGACCGTCAACCTCGAGCGCAAACGCGGTGATCTCCACGGGAAACGTGCCGCCATCGCGACGGCGGTGAACGGTCTCGAAGGTCAGCACCTCCGACGACTCCAGCAAGCGCTCGGTGATCTCCCGCAACCCATCGGCCGAGAAACCTGCATCCCACTGCGTCACGTTCATTCCGATCACGTCGGCACGGGGGTGCCCGATCATGCGGCAAAAGGCATCGCTGGCCTCCACCACGGTGCCCGCGGCATCGGTGATGTGAATGCCATCGCTCGCGTTCTGCAACAGAATGCGGCTGCGCTGATTGGCGCGCTCGGTGGCCCTGACCAAGCGCCACAACAAGCCGCCTGCGACCAGCGTCACGGCGCAGAACGTCAGAAAGAACACGATCGCCTTCCAGCGGTCGTAATGCCACTGGGCAAGGTAGTCGTCCTCGCCCCAGCCCACGACCACGAAGGCCGGCATGGAGGCGAGCTTGCGGTAGGCATTGATGCGGTTGATGCCGTCTGCGGTCTGCGCACTGTAAAAGGATTGTGCCTGCACGCCCGCCGCGACGATGTCGCGCAGTTCCAGAGAACCGCCACGCGCGCCTACTCCGCCGGCATCGGTCTCAAGGGGAGGAAAGCGCGCGATCAGGCTCATGTCCAGGTCGCGCATCAGCGCAATGCCTCGGCTGCCGAGGCTGAGGCCGGACAGCAAGCGCTCGAAGTACGCCACCGGCACCACCGCGGTCACCACCCCCGCAAACTGCCCCGAGGCGTCGTTGTAGCGCCGCGAGAAGACATTGCCCCAGGTGCCCGCAACACGGCCATAGACGAGCTTGCTGGCGCGTGTGACGCCATCATCCACGCTCCGATGCTCGTAAAAATAGCTGCGGTCGGCATAGCTGACCCGGGTATCGGACGTCACCGCGTGGCCGAGGATCACCCTGCCCTCGGCGTCGGTGACCTTGAACTCGGCAATCGGCGCCAGCCAGTCGTGGAAACGCGCGATACGCTCGCTCAGCAGTGCGTGGTCAAGGCTGCCGTGTTCGAGCAGCGAACGTTCGAGATCACCCTGCACTTCGCGCAGGCTGAGGTCGATCTCGCGGATGGACGAACTTACGCTCTGGTCAAGGAGCAGCGACAGATTCTCCACGGTCACCCGGACTTCTTCCTCCTTGCGCTCCTTCGCCACCTCAAGGGTGTATGCAAGCAAACCGGCAATGAACAGGTTCAGCGCCAGCACCGTCGCAACCAGTGCGATATGGATCGTTCTCTTGTTCCGCTGCATGGCACCCAGTTGCAAGTAAAGGAGGCGCCCGGCCAGGACAGGGCCGCAGCACACCTGAGCGCATGTTATCGGGCAGGCGCTGCGGGTTCCAGTCCGGCTTGGCGGCGAGCGTCGGAGGAACCCGGTGCCTGACCGCCGGTCCCCGCGCTGCGCCAGGTTCATGACACGTCGTTCAGGGGTCATGGCAGTGACAGCGAGGCCTGCAGGCAGGCGCGCGCTCCGGCTATAATGCGCGGTTTCCCAGATTGAGCCGGAGCCGCAGCCATGGAAGCCGAACGCCAGAACGCCATCGCCGAAAAACTCGCCGACCTCGCCGCCCGCGGTCGCGAACTACGGAGGTATCTTTGACTACGATGTGAAAGCATCGAAGCTCGAAGAAGTTAACCGCGCGCTGGAAGACCCTGCCGTCTGGAACAACGCCGAGCGCGCGCAGGAGCTCGGCAAGGAAAAGCGCCAGCTCGAAGACGTGGTACTGACGCTGCAGAAGATCGACGCGCAGTCGCGCGACCTCAAGGATCTCTTCGAGCTCGCCGAGGCCGAGGACGACGACGACACCTTCGAGGCGGTCGAGACCGATCTCGGCGAGCTGCAGGGCGAGATCGAGAAGCTCGAATTCCGTCGCATGTTCAGCAACCCGATGGACCCCAACAACTGCTTCATCGAAATCCAGGCCGGCGCCGGTGGCACCGAGGCCCAGGACTGGGCGGGCATGCTCGAACGCATGTACCTGCGCTACGGCGAGAAGAAGGGCTTCAGCGTCGAGCTGATGGAAGAGACCGAGGGCGAAGTCGCCGGCATCAAGAACTGCACGATCAAGCTCTCGGGCGAATACGCCTACGGCTATCTGCGCACCGAGACCGGCATCCACCGCCTGGTGCGCAAATCGCCGTTCGACTCCAACGCCCGTCGCCACACCAGCTTCACCTCGGTGTTCGTGTTCCCGGAGGTCGACGACTCGATCGAGATCGAGATCAACCCCGCCGATCTGCGCATCGACACCTACCGCGCCTCGGGCGCCGGCGGCCAGCACATCAACAAGACCGACTCCGCAGTGCGTATCACCCACGAGCCGACCGGCATTGTCGTGCAGTGCCAGAACGACCGCTCTCAGCACAAGAACAAGGCCGAGGCCATGTCGATGCTCAAAGCGCGCCTGTACGAGGCCGAACTGCGCAAGCGCCAGTCCGAGCAGCAGAAGCTGGAAGACTCCAAGAGCGACATCGGCTGGGGCCACCAGATCCGCAGCTACGTTCTCGACCAGTCGCGCATCAAGGATCTGCGTACCAACTACGAGGTCGGCAACACCCAGGCCGTGCTCGACGGTGACCTGGACGACTTCATCGCCGCCAGCCTCAAGCAGGGCGTCTAAGGTTTGACCGAAGCGCCCCTCACCGACTTTCTCGCTGCAGGCGTGGACGCCGACGAAGTGCCCGAACTGGCGGCACTGGCGTCGGCACGCCCGTTGCTGGAGGCCTTCATCACGCTCTTCCGCGGCACCGAGGCCGAGGTGCTCATGCGCCTGCTCGTGCTGCGCGAGATCGGCCGCGAGGCCGACAGTCCGCGCTGGTCGCCCGAGGCCCTGCGTGCGCGCTTCACCTATCTCGACCCGGTCAAGCTCGAGACGGTATTGAAGCGCCTGCGCGACAATGCCCTGCTGGCCATCGGCGAGGACGGCCACTACGCCCTCTCCGACATCGGTCGCAATGCGGTCGCAGCGATCGCCATGTTGCTGCGCTTCGGCGAGGAGGAAGACGCCGAACTCGGCTTCCTCACCGCCCAGCTCGCCGGCCTGCAGGCGGTGGGCAGCATCACCCCCGAGGCGCTCGGCCACCTGCTGTCCAAGCTCAACGACCTCTCCTGGCACTTCGAGGAGGCGATCGCCTCCGGCTCGGAATTCCGCATCCTGGACGCCCGCCGCCGCCTGTCTGCCAACGGGCGCTGGCTCGACCGCGGCACCGACATCCTCAACAAACTGCTCGCCGACCCCGAGGTCGACTTCGACATCGCCCGCATTGCGCAGCGCATCGGCCTGGCGCAGTCGCGCCTGGCGCGGGTGGACGCCTCCTTCCAGCGCGCACTCAACAAGATCGAAGCCCAGCGCGTCACCCTGGGTGGCTCGGGCATCTCGTCCTCCGATGTCGCCGCCTGGCTACGCAGCCTGGATGCCCACCGCATTGCCGGGCTCGCAGCCGACGCCTGCGCGGCCGTGCCCGAACTCGCCCTGCTGGCGGGTGGCCACGAGCTGCTCGACCGCGCCGAGGCCATGCTCGAAGGCGAGTCCGCCGCTACCGACACGCAAGCGGCACTGCCACCGCCCGATGCCGAGCCCGCAGGCGTCACGCTGCAAGCCGAAGACCTGCGCCTGCTCGAGCACTTCACCCACCGCCTCGGCACCCTGCCAGTGCCGCAGCCGCTGCACCAGGTCATCGCCGGCGGCGGCTTCGCGCCGGCGAGCTATCGCCTGTCGCTGCTTGCCCTGCTGGCCGACGGCGCCGAGGCCGGCCCGGAAGACGGCCCGGTCGGCAGCTTCATGCGCCTGCCGATCGAGGTCGCATTCAGCGACACCCTGACTGCAGTCGGTGAAGACGAAATCGCGGCGATGACGCTCGGCGAGGTGCGTCCGCGCGCCACCACCCCAGCCTGAGCCCCCAGGATTTCCATGGAACACGAACTCAAGACCCTCACCACGCGGCTGCTCGCGCAGCGCTGGCTTCCGCGCAACGACAAGCTGGTGCGGCGCGCCCTGGTCGATGAGACCTTCCGCCATGAACTCGACCGCCGCCTCGCCGATGTCGGCCTGCGCCTGCTCGACAACCCCTATGCCGCCCACGTCGGTGTTGCCCTGCAACCCGAACTCGCCGAACCGGTGTTCGGCGCCGGCCGCGAGTACGCCGCCAGCAACATGGGCCTCACGCGCGACGAGATCGCCCTGCTCGTCATCATCTGGTCGCTGATCGTGCTGCCCAAGCGCGAGCGCCAGGTCACCCGCCGCGAGCGGGTGGACGACGGCCAGACCGACATGTTCGGCGGCGACAAACCGGTCGCGCATGGAGACGCCGTCTCGGGTACGCTCACAGAGGCCTCGCTGATCGCCGACTTCGGCCCCCGCCTCGGCGGACGCACCAAGGTGCGCAACTTCATGCTCGGCAAACTCGCCCGCCTCGGCTTCATCGAACGCCGCAACGGCCTCATCAGCGAAGGTCCGCTGCTCGACCTCGCGCTCGACTACCGCGTGATGGCCGATCGCATCATCCACGGCACGCTCGGCGAGGTACTCGCCGCCGCCGGCCATCCCATGCCCGAGGCCAACGCCTTCGCCCATGCCGATCGCCTCGCCGACGCCCTGCCCGACGACGAGGTTGCCGAGGAGGCGCGCTGAACCCATGCCCCTGCCCGTCATCGACCCCGCGCACTACGAAGCACAGCTCGCCACCAAGCTCGCGCGCTACAGCGCCGACTTCGCCGAGTTTGCACTGCCCGAACCCACGGTCTTCCGCTCGGCGCCGCTGCACTATCGCCTGCGTGCCGAATTCCGCCTGTGGCACCACGACGGCCGCATCGACTATGCGATGTTCGACAGCGCCGATCCTAAGCAGCCCATCCTGATCGACAGCTTTCCTGCCGCCGCCGAACCCATCGCCGGCCTCATGCCGCGCCTGCGCGACGCCATCCAGGCCAGCGAGGCCTTGCGCCGCAAGATCTTCCAGGTCGAGTTCCTCGCCACCCTGAGCGGTGAATGCCTGGTGAGCCTTGTCTATCACCGTCCTCTCGACGAGGCCTGGGAGGCCGCTGCGCGCGCGCTCGCCGCCGCGCTGGGCATTCAGGTGATCGGCCGCAGCCGCAAGCAGAAGATCGTGCTCGAGCGCGACTGGGTTCAGGAAGCGCTCGTTGTCGACGGCCAGCGCCTGCGCTACCAGCAGTTCGAGGGCAGCTTCACCCAGCCGAACGCTGGGGTTAACCAGCACATGCTGTCATGGGCGCGTGCGCAGGCCAGGGGCCTGGGTGGCGACCTGCTCGAACTCTACTGCGGCAACGGCAACTTCACCGTGGCGCTGGCGCCGCTGTTCGACCGCGTGCTCGCCACCGAGATGAGCAAGACTTCGGTGCGCGCCGCCCACACCAACCTCGCCGACAATGGCATCGGCAACGTCACCATGGTGCGCATGGCGAGCGAGGAGATCAGCGACGCGCTGGCCGGTGGCCGCGAGTACCGCCGCATGCAGGGCGTCGATCTCGCCGGCTACCGCTTCTCCACCCTTTTCGTCGACCCGCCGCGTGCCGGCCTCGATGACGGCACGATCGCGCTGGCGAAGCGTTTCGACAGCATCCTCTACATCTCCTGCAACCCCGAGACGCTGCGCGCCAACGTGGCCGCGCTCGCCGCCACCCACCGCATCGCGGCCGCGGCGGCCTTCGACCAGTTCCCCTACACCCACCACCTCGAGTGCGGGCTGCTGCTGCAGCGGCGCTGAACCTCACCGCGACCCAGGCCCATGTTCCACATCAAGACCCTCGAGCTCGTCCACTGGGACTTCTGGCGGCGCTTCACCCTGCCGCTCGACGCCCAGATCATCACCATCGTCGGCCCCAACGGCTCGGGCAAGACCACGCTGCTCGACGCCCTGCGCACCCTGTTCGCACTGCGCTGCTCGGGCAAGCGCGACTTCCGCCGCTATGTGCGCCGCGCCGACCGCAGCTTCGCCTGGATCCGCGCCGTGGTCGCAAACCAGCCCGGCCACAGCGGCAAGCGCCCCTTCTTTCCCTGCCTGGCCGACGAGGTCACGCTCGCCTGCCGCATCCGCAAGGCTGGCGGCGAATGGATCCGCGACTACACCATCGTCGATGGCAACGTGCCCATCGAGGCGCTCGAACAGACCAATGACTGGGTCGGCCTGCGCGACTACCAGAACCGGCTGGCCTGGGGCGGCCTGACACCGGCCATCACCAAGGTGCTGGCGCTCGAACAGGGCGACACCGACAAGCTGTGCGAATACTCGCCCAAGGCGTTGCTGGAGCTCGTCTTCGACGTCTTCGGCGACAAGGAGGTGCTGGACAACTACCAGGCCGCACGCGAGGAGCAGAAGTCGGCCGAACGCGAACTCGACGAGCTCAGCATCGACCTCGACCGACTCAAGACCCAGGCTGAGGAGAAAAAGGCAGAGGCCAACCGCTTCCTGGAATGGAAGCAGCTCGCCGACGAAGTGCAGGCGCTGGAAGCCGAGATCGTCCCCCGACTCGAGATTGCCGAACTCGAGCGCGAGATCGCCAGCGAACGCGAAGCCCTGCAGCGCGTTGGCCGCGAGCGCGCCGAGAAGCTCGTCGAGCAGCGCGAATCGCGCCAGCGCCTCGAACTGGTGCGGTCCGAGCAGGAAGCCGTGCAGGCCGAGCGCAAGCGCCTCAGGGAGGCGGACAGCGCATCCGAGCAGCACTATCTCGCCGCCCACGACCGCGTGCGCGACCTGGAGAAACTGCTCGCCGAGCGCGACGTGCTGCGCGCCCAGCTCGCCAGCGAGCATGGCGCCGACGCGCTCGCGCTCGAGAAGGAGCACGAGGACGCCGACGCCGCGCTCGCCGGCCTGCGCCGCAAGGAACGCGAACTGCTCGCCGCCTTCGAGGACAAGACCGACACCCTGCGCGGCGAGCGCAACCGCGCCGGCCCGCCGGGCGACGCCGAGGTCGCGCGCTTCCGCGTCAAGCTGACAGCCGAAGGCATCGCCCATCGCAGCCTCGCCGAAGTGGTCGAAGTGACCGACCCGGCCTGGCAGGCTGCGCTCGAAGCCATCCTGCGTCCATACCGCCACCTCATCCTGCTCGAGCGCGAAGGCGACCGCCATGCCGCCTGGGCGATCGGCGAGCGCGAACGCTTCCGCCACTTCATCGTCGCCGAACGCGAGCACGCACCACCGCCGCGCGGCATGAGCCTGGCCGAAGTGGTCGAGTTCAGCGCCGCGGTGCCGCGCTGGCTCACCGATCTGCTCAACCGCATCCGCCGCGTCGACAATGCCGAGGCGGCACGCGACCTGCCGCGCGAGCAGGAATGGATCACCCGCGACGGCTACCACCGCGAGCGTCGCGGCGCCCGCCATCTCGGCCGGCCGCAGGAGTTCCACTTCGGCGAGCTCGCCCGCCAGTCGCGCATCGCCGCGCTGCAGGATGAAATCAGCGCGCTCGACAAACAGCTCCAGGCCCTGCGCCCCAAGCTCGACGCCGCCGCCGCGCGCCTCACCACCATCCGCCAGGGCCTGCTCGGTCTGCAGTCGGCACAACTGCTCGCCGCCCGCAGCGAGGCCTACGCCAGCGCCGAAGGCGAGCTGCCTGCCGCACGCAAGGCGCTCACCGAAGCCATCGCCGCACGCAGCGACACACGCGGCGAGATGGACCGTCTATCCGACAAGCTCAACGGCATCCAGATCGAACTCGAACGCCGCAACCGCGAGCTCAAGGCGGTCGATCTGCGCCTGGCGGACATCGCCCGCGAGCACGGCCCGCGCCGCCACGCCCAGGCCGAGCGCATCGTCAAGCTGCGCCACCGCCGGCACGGCATGGCCGCACACTGGCTGGAGCCCAACGAACTCGCCCTGCTTGCCGACAAGTACGGCGACGCACGCGGCGCGCGACTCCAGCTCGATCGCCTGCGCCGCCACCTCGACGAAGGCGACTGGATCACCGACCCTGCCGTACTGGTCGTGCGCGACCGCCTCGGCGCCGACGTCGCACTGCGCGAGCGCGACTACCTCAACCGCCAGGGCTACTGCACCACCGCACGCCTGCACACCGACAATGCGCGCGCCGCCTACATCGCCAAACTGCGCGCCACGGTGCGCCAGTACGCGAAGAACCTGAAGGCGCTCGGCGAACTCGCCAACGTCAACGTCGACTGCCCCACGCCGCACCTGGAAAACGACGACCTCTCGCTCGCCCAGGCCGGCCTCGAGGTACGTTTCGACTTCGACCGCAAGGGCGCAGTGGGCCTCAACGACGGCGAGGCCTCGGGTGGCCAGCAGGTCATGAAGTCGCTGATCCTGCTCATCGGCCTGCTCATGGACGAAGCGCGCCCTGGCGGCTTCGTGTTCATCGACGAACCCTTCGCGCATCTGGACGTCGCCAACATCGACCGCGTCGGCACCTTCCTGCGCGCCACCCGTGCGCAGTACCTGATAACAACGCCGGTGACCCACAACGCCAACGTGTTCGCACCCGCGCAGCTCACGCTGGTGACGCGCAAGAAACAGCCGGCGAGCGACTGGGCGCCGCCGATCGGAATCCTGCAGCGCGCTGTGGACTAAGGCACCTCCCTTGCTGCCCCGTCGCCCAAACCCGGAGCCAGCAGAGCACCCCTCACATCGGGGAGCTCTGCTGGATGTGCTCAGCGGCTATCGCGGATCGGGCCGAACTCCACCGGCACCCAGGCGAACCCTTCGGCCTCCGCGCGCATACGCCCCAACCCCGGGAATGGCAGATGCGCCCCGGCAATGCGCCAGCCCTCTTCGACCGCTCGGGCAAACACCGCACGCCGGGTAGTGATCGCCGCGTCCTGGTCGGTGTCGAACTCCAGCGCCACTTCCGGATGGCGGAACTGCACCGAGTGGCTGTGCACGACGTCGCCCCACACCAGCAGCTTCTGACCGCCCGAATCGAATAGGTACGAGGTATGCCCCGGCGTATGCCCGGGGGTCGGTATCACCGTCACACCCGGCAACAGCGCGTCATTCCGCCCAAAGCTACGAAAGCGACCAGCAGCCTGGTAAGGCTCGACCGCCTGTCGCGCCATGGTAAAGAATGGTCGGTTGCCCTCCGGCGCCGCCTCCGCGACGGCTTCGCTCAGCCAGTAGTCGACATCCTCCTGTGCAGCCCACACGGTCGCATTCGGGAAGGCGACGCTGCCATCGGCACTCAGCAGGCCACACACATGGTCGGGATGGAGGTGGGTAAGCAGAACGGTATCCACCGCCTCCGGGGCGTAACCGGCGGCACGTATGTTGGCGGCGACCTGTCCCAGGGTGGGACCAAAGCAGGCCGCCGAACCTGCATCGACCAGGATCAGACGCTCGCCGGTATGCACCAGGTAAGCGTTGACGGCCGTCTGCACGCCTTCAGTGTGTTCAAGGAACATGCGCGCCAGCAAGGACTGGATCTGCTCCACCCCCATGCCCTTGAGCAATCCGACATGCAGATCGACGAAGCCGTCGTACAAGGCGATGACTTCGAAGCTGCCAAGCCCAAGGCGATAGTAGCCAGGCACCTGTGTCTTGATCTGGGCTGGAGGCGCAGCAAGAGCGCTCGCCCCGCCAAGCGGAACGCCGCTCAGCGGCGCAGCTGCGAACAAGGCGACGCCGAGTGCGATGCTGGCTGCCGCGCGGGCCAAGGTACCGCGTTGCGACCGCGCCGGTGCCGCTGCGCGGGCGAGGAAGAGGTGTTGAGGCCGCAGCGTACTGCCGTGCCGTGTTGCGGAGGGGGGCAAGACCATTCTTGGCTCCTTTGCATGCTTGAGTAATCTGCAGTGCTCGTGGCGATCGTCTGAGGACGGGCAATGCCGCACCAGTCACGTCCTGTGCCAATCAGCACCGACCGCAGAGGTCGGGCCGTACAGTGTGCCCCATCATGCCGTCAGGATGTAGCCCGATAACGCTCATGTACTTCTTTCGTGGTCACGGGCGAACGAATCGGAGCCGTAGCGGACAAGGTGTTGTCAGCGGACTCACCGGCCCCACCCTCGTTCCCAATCCAAGCAATGGCTACGGAATCAGAAATTTGAATCGCCCAATACAGCATTTCTTGTATTCTTGTTTCCCCTTGATTCAGGCACGGTTTGCTCAACGCGCTTTTGCCCCGAACGAGTCGCCCTATGCCTACTCTGATTACACCGCGAGACCTTCCCACCTGGGTTCCAGGGCAGATCGTTTCCGCCAGTGATGGTTTGGGGTGGAAGGATGTTGGGCACAGGGCGTACCTATACACCGGCCTCGATGTTCCGATCCCGGCAATGGATCACTACATGGTGGTGCGTTATCGAAGCGGTCAGACTCCAATGGATCGCCGGGTGGAAGGACGATGGACGCGCAAGCGCTGCACGCCGGGGGACTTCTCCCTCCTCACCCGTTCCGAACAGTCCCACTGGCACTGGACGGAATGCATCAATGTGTCCCACACCTACCTATCCGACGCCCTGATGACCCGGGTTGCAACCGACATCACCGACCGCCCGGTTTCGGAGGTACGTCTGCACGATATCCTTCAGGCTCAGGATTCGGTGGTTACGGGTATTGTCGATGCGATCACCACCGAAGCGGAGCACCGAGGACTCGGAGGCAGTCTCTATGCGGAATCCCTGGCTATTCAATTGGCCGTGCATCTCTTCCGCAAGTACGCACTGATCAATTTCCGCAACGATGTTCCGGTCGGTCCCTTGTCATCGAGCCGCATGCGCCGACTTGACGAGTACCTCGACACCCACCTGCATGAGGGTGTCACGATTGAGCAGATGGCAGAGACGGTAGGGCTGGGTGTGTGGACTTTCTCGCGCCACTTCCGCGCCACCAAGGGTTTGTCCCCATACGACTATGTCACGCGCTGCCGTCTCGAGAGGGCCGTCCGCCTGCTGTCCACTGGTACCCAAGCCATCAAGGAGGTCGCTGCCATGTGCGGCTTTGCCGACCAAGCGCACCTCACACGAACGATGCGAGGCCGCATGGGCATCACACCGGCACGTCTCAGAAAGGAAGGCCGCGGCTGAGCGGTCGGGCGACAACTGGAACCACCGTGCCGACGCCCCGCCTCTCGCCCATAGCGACGGCCCCGGTACGCAGAAAAAAGGGCGCATCGGCAGACACCGATGCGCCCGAAGCGGCCCCGAGGAGGGAGCCCGAAGTCGTGCCTCGCCGGGGTTGGGGGGAGCGTTCTTCAGGTGCCCGTGGTCGCTGGAATGTCCAGCAGGGCACGCAGGTTGGCATCGACCTCGGACACCGCGTTGGCATCGGTTCCGAACAGGGCGAGGTGTCCGTCAATGCTGGTGAGCGGGCGGAACTCGCTGCCCGGGATGAGCTGCTGTTCGGCCAGGCAATCAGAGGGCGGGAAGAACATGTCGTGGCTGATCGGCATCACGAACGTCTTTGCCTTGATACGCCCTAGGGCTTGGGCCAAATCTCCGCCAGTGTGGCGGCTCACATCACCCCGCTGCCACTTCCAGGCCATGCAAAGCAGGTTGTTCGGGTCCATGGGACCAAAATAGCCTGTCATGAACTGATCGACGAAGGCAGCCATGTTCTCGAATCCCAATACCCGGTGTCGCCCCCCGCGGAAAAACTCCGTGCTCCACCCCATCACGGTCCACAGTTTCGCGTGCCGACGCAGACCGGCTGCCACCTCGGCTGAATCGGCGTAGGCGCCATCACGAAAGCCGGGGTCCGTGGTGATGGCCTCCACAAGCGTGTCGGTAAACACGAAGTCGTGCTCGGTGTTGCACGCGGTGCCGGCGATGGGGGCAGCTCGCTCGACCATGTCAGGGTAGCGCACGGCCCATTCGTAGGTCTGTTGGGCCCCCATCGACCCTCCAACCACCAAAGCGAGCCGCTGGATACCGAAATGCTCTTTGAGCAAACGATGCTGGGCACGTACGTCATCGCCGATACGCACGCGAGGAAAGCGCGGGCCCGCAATCCGGCTTGGTGCATTGCTGGGCGAAATG
Organism: Thauera sp. 27; assembly: GCF_000310125.2. NCBI lineage: Bacteria > Pseudomonadati > Pseudomonadota > Betaproteobacteria > Rhodocyclales > Zoogloeaceae > Thauera > Thauera sp. 27. The sequence continues at coordinate 36,751 of NZ_AMXB01000012.1, read as the reverse complement.
GACAGTCCGTTACCGATCTGGTTCACCACGATGATGAAGTAGCGACTCGGATCAAGGGCTCGCCCCGGGCCGATGTAGACCTGCTCCATGATCTTGCTGGTGCCGGAGTACCAGGTCGGCACGAGAATGGCGTTGTCTTTCGCCGCATTGAGTTGGCCGTGAGTGGCAACCGCCAGGGTGCAGTCGTCAAGCACACCGCCTTCCTCGAGATCCAGTTGACCGATGCTGATCGTCTTGAATGGACCATGTATCTGCTGGGTGTAGTAAGGGGTCATTTTTATATCTCCTCCGAGAAGGGCCAGCCGCGCGGACGGCTGGCCATGGGGGTCAGCGGGCCGTATAGCCGCCGTCAATCACGAGTTCGGCACCCGTTACCCAGCGCGCTTCATCCGACGCCAGATAAACGGCGCCCCAGGCAATGTCGTCAGGGGTACCGGTGCCACCCAGCGGGTGCAGGGCATCCAGATGCGCTTTGGCAGCGTCGTGCTCGAGCCCGTTGTCCTGGACGTAACGGTCGACCAAGGGGGTGAACACGAAGCCCGGGTGAATCGAGTTGAAGCGGATGCGCTCCTTTGCGTAAAGCAAGGCATCGTTCTTGGTCATTGTCCGCACGGCACCTTTTGCCGCGTGGTAGGGCGGGATGTCCCCGCCGCCGACGATGCCGTAGATCGACGATATGTTGATCACGGAACCACCGCCCACTTGGCGCAGATGGGGAATGACATGTTTCGTGCATAGGAAGACGGCGGTCACATCCACAGCCATCACCCGGTTCCATTCGGCCAGGGTCAGGAGGTCTGTAGGTATGTTCTCCCCTTCGATGCCAGCGTTATTGACCAGTACGTCAATACGTCCGAAATGGGTGGCTGCGATCCGCATCGCTTCGCAGACCCGTTGCTCATCGGTCACGTCGCCTTGCACGAAGAGTGCCTTGCCTCCGGACGAGCACATGGCGTCCACCACAGCCTGCCCTTGAGGATCGCGGTCGAAGATGACGACTGACGCCCCCTCCTCGGCCATACGCCGGGAGATGGCGAGTCCGAGTCCACTGCTGCCGCCAGTAATGACGGCTGTCCTGCCGGAAAGTCGATCCATGATGTTCTCCTTTCCGCTCAGCGCATCGCGAAGCCAGGGTAGCCCTTGCTGGCCAGTTCGTCGCATTGGCTGTTGTAGTTGCCTACCCCGCCGATGTACGAGATCAGACGGCGCGGCTTGCCGTCCACATTCGAACCCATGTACCAAGAGTCCGTCTTGACCACCAGCGTCTTGGCGGCGGTCTCATCGTGGTGTCGTACCCAGTCGTCCTCGAACTCCTTCGTCGCCTCCACCACCTTCTTGCCGTTCTTGCGGGCATAGGCGATGCAGTCGGTGATCCAGTCCACCTGTTGCTGAAGGCAGGTGGTCATGTTGCAAAGGGCCGCTGATGGAGCGAGGGGCGCGCCAGTGGTAAACAGGTTGGGATACCCGTGCACCTGCAGGCCCATGGCGGTGCGGATCTCCTTGCCCCACTGTTCCTTGAGGGAGCGGCCGTCACGGCCGCGGAAGTCGATCCGGGTCAGCGCTCCGGAACCGGCGTCAAAACCGAGGGCGAGGATGATCACGTCAACCTCGTGCACCTTGCCGTCGGCGGTCTGAATGCCCTCAGGTACGACGCGCTCGATCGGGGCTCTTTGACAATCCACTGCCTCCACATTGGGCTGCAGATACACCTCCAGGTACTTGTTCTCCAACGGGACGCGGTGGGTGCCAAAGCCGTACTCCTGCGGGATCAGCAGATCGCAAAGGTCTTCCCGGTTCTGCAGGCGTTCGCGCATCTTGGCTCGAACGAACTTCGAAACCTCCTCGCTGACCTCCTCATCGACGAACATCTCGGGGAAGGACGCCAACCACAGAGCCAGAGAGCCATCGTTCCACAGGCGCTCAAGAACCTCCGCACGCTGCTCAGGAGTCTGCTCGTGCCACGGACCGGCGTCGAAGTCATAGTCAAAACCGGCAAAGGTCGTGCGGACACGCTTCTTCAACTCGTGGAAACGCGATCCCCATTTCGCCCAGTCATCCCTGGTGTACTTGGGATTTCGCATCGGGATGACATACTGGGGCGTACGAACGAAGATCTTCATCGAGCCGACGTCGGGAGCGATGGTCTGGATCACCTGAATGCCGGTGGCTCCGGTGCCCACAACGGCTACCCGCTTACCCTTCAGGTCCACCGGCTCCTTGGGCCAAAGACCGGTAACGTAGAGTTCGCCCTTGAAGGACGATTGGCCGGGGAAGCGCTCGACGATCGGAGCCGAGAGCATCCCGCAGCAGGCGATCAGGAACTGCGCTGTCATCTGCTCGCCGTCGGCGGTGGCAATACGCCACACTTCCTCCTGCTCGTCATAGTGCGCCGAGGCGATCCGGGTATTGAACTGGATATCCTTCTTCAGATCGAGCTTGTCTGCGACGTAGTTCAGCCAGCGCTCCGTCTCAGGCTGGGCGGGGAAGCGCTCCGACGGCTGCCACGACTTGTATAGCTCCTCCGAGAACCAGTACTGGTAGATCTCCGCCTGAGAGTCGAACCGAGCACCGGGGTAGCGGTTCCAGTACCAGGTTCCGCCCACGCCGGAACCCGTCTCGAACCCGCGAACTTTCATTCCCATCTCCCGCAAGCGGTGCAGCTGGTACAGGCCGGCGACGCCTGCTCCGATCACGATCGCGTCGAATTGCTGCGGAACCTTCGGGTTCTTGACTGCTGAGCTTTCACTGCATGCGATGTTCATCTTGTCTCCTTCACATTCTCGAATGTATGGATTGCCCTTGAACTGGGCTCCAGTTGCGACACGGCGCAGCGCCTGAAAACGGCAGCCTGCTCCGTGTTGCGAAGGAATGTATGGGCGGAGACGACATCGCATCTTGTCGATTCCAGGCATTCCTTTGAACGAATCGTGAAAGCACCCTGCATCGCCTTTGGCGCGAGGACGGCATCAACTAGATTTTCATGCGGCCAGGCCCCGAAGCAGTTTGCGGAAGTACAGGAATGTGGCTTCGGAACGTGGCACTGCCGAACTGGAACGATCAGTCACCGACACCCACGGCGGACTCGCCTGGGCGCATATCAACTGATCACACCAGACATGAGCCCCCCCAAGAACCAAAGGAGACACTTTCCATGAGCACGAAAATCGAACGGGTAACCGCAGCGGGCAGTTTCCAACGTGTCGTCGCCCTCCTTCGCAACGACGCCAGGAAGCGCATTGCGGGCGGCGCGCTCGCGTTGGCATCGCCACTTGCATTCGCGGTCAGCGTGGACGCCGGAGACTATGACCACGCCCCTGCCGGCACCCACTTGGGACTGCTTTACTACCAATATTCCAGTGGGGAAGCCCTTTATGCGGGTGGGCGCAGAATCGACGATAACGCGCGCGTGAGGGCCCAGGTGGGTATCGTGCGCGCCGTCAAGTATGTGGACATCGGCGGCGTCACTGTGGCGCCTCAGGTCCTGCTCCCCTTCGGTTCGGTTCAGACTGCAGGTACCTTGAACAGCGCCAGCGTCCGCAATGGCATGGGAGATCTGATACTTGCCAGCACCGTATTCCTGTACAAGGACGATCGCCGGCGGGTACTCGGGGTGACGCCATGGCTGTGGTTGCCAACCGGGCAGTACAGTCGGAGCCGCACACTCAATCCTTTCGGCGAGAACCGCTGGAAGTTCGCTCTCCAGGTCGCCGGCGTGATGCCCCTGGGGCAGGCCTTCACCCTCGATCTGGTAGGAGATGTGCAGTACTACGGCAATAACCGCGACTTCGGCCCGACCCGCAGAACCCTGAGTCAGCAACACAGCTGGGATATCCAGTCGCACCTGCGCTACCACCTCTCCCCGGCCACGGCACTCAGCCTGAGCATCTCCCAATTCACCGGAGGCGAGACCAAGATCGACGGCACAAGTCAGAACGACCGGCAACGCCGAAGTCGTGCATCCATCGGCGCATCGCATTTCCTGGCACCGGACTTTCAGATCCTCGGCTCACTGGGCAAGGATCTATCGATCGAGAACGGCGTGCGCGAAGACCTTCGTGTCAATCTGCGCATGCTGAAGGTGTTCTGAGCAGCACACGCCCGTGGTTTGAGCGCCCGACGCAGGGCGCTCAGCCCCGACTGCCGCGGCGCAGCAGGTAGATATCCATGATCCAGCCGTGGCGGGCGCGCAGCTGCGCACGCAGGCGCACGATCTGGTCCGCGACCTCGCCGAGCGGACCCGCGACCAGGGCCTGCTGCGCCATGCCGACGTAGGCACCCCACCAGATCTCGATGCCAGCGCCCTCCAGGGTCGTGAAGGCACAGTTGCCATCGAGCATCACCGCCACGGTATCGGCGCCGACCGGCCAGCCCTGTTCGCGCAGGCGGCGGCCGGTTGTGATCATGACCGGGGCAGCGACGTCATTGAGCGGGATACGATGCGCCGCGGTGAGCACCTGAAGGCTGGTGATGCCGGGCACCACCGACACGTGCAGCGGGCGCTCGTGCTGCACGTGAGCGGCGATGCGCAGCGTGCTGTCGTAGAGCGAGGGGTCGCCCCATACCAGCAGCGCCACCTTGCCGCCGCCGGTTGGCAGGTGCACATCGATCTGACGCAGCCACTCTGCGGCGATCGCCTCGTGCCAGTCCGCCACCGCTGCCAGGTAATCGCCGTCTGCAGCGCGCTGCGGCAGGTCGAACTCGACGATCCGCACCGGCCCGTCGAGCACACGGGCGCAGATATGGCGACGCAGGTCGAGCAGTTCGAGCTTGTCCTCACCCTTGCGCGGCAGCAGGATCAACGCGGCCTGGTTGAGCGCCTCGATCGCCGCCAGTGTCAGGTGTGCCGGATTGCCGGTCCCGATGCCGACCAGCTGCAGCTCGAGGGCCGCGTCAACGTCCTCAACAGCCCGCATGCTGCCTCTCGCCCCGGCCTTCATCCGCCGGCGCTGCCGTCGGGCTGTTGGCAAGCGCCGACTGCGGCCGGAAGCGGCGTTCGTAGTCCGGCGCGTACAGCCGGCTCTCGTCGAAGCCCTCGGCTGCCAGCGCGGGGCCGACCAGGATCAGCGCGGTACGCTCCATGCCCTCATCCACGGCAGCAGCGATGCTCTCCAGCGTCGCACGCACGATACGCTGCTCCGGCCAGCTCGCCCGCCACACCACCGCCACCGGGCAGGCCGGGCCGTAGTGCGGCAGCAAGCTGGCGACGACCCCAGCCAGGTTGTGGATCGAGAGGTGGATGGCCAGCGTGGCGCCGGTGGCAGCGAAATGGCCAAGGCTCTCGCTGGCCGGCATCGCGCTCGCGCGCCCGGGCGTGCGCGTGAGCACCACCGACTGCGCAATCCCCGGCAGGGTCAGCTCGGCCCCCAGGCTGGCAGCCGCGGCCGCAAACGAAGGCACGCCTGGCGTCACCGTGTACGGGATGCCGAGCGCACGCAGCCTGCGCAACTGCTCGCCCATCGCCGACCACACCGACAGATCGCCCGAATGCAGGCGGGCAACGTCCTGCCCGCGCGCATGCGCGGTCTGCATCTCGGCAACGATGTCGTCGAGCGACAGCGGGGCGGTATTGATGATGCGCGCGCCCGGCGGGCAATGGCCGAGCACGGCCTCGGGAATCAGCGAGCCGGCGTACAGGCAGACCGGACATGCGGCAATGAGGTCGCGTCCGCGCAGGGTAAGCAGGTCGGGGGCGCCGGGTCCGGCGCCGATGAAGTGAATGCTCATGTCTAGGATCCTTGGGCGAGCGCACATGTGGCGCTGCGGTCGGGGGAAATGTGCCGCGCGACAAGCAAGCGCGATAGCGGTCCGGCCGTGGCCAGCGCCGCGGCCTCGGCGACACTGCCACAGCCGCGTACGGCGAGGATGCGAAGCGAGCGCGTCGGAGTATGCTGCCCGCGCAAGGCAACTTCATCGACACCGACGAGTCGGGCCCCGAGCGCATCAGCCAGCGGCTCGAGCATGGCAAGGCGGTCGAGCGGCGCCGCCAGCACATCGGGGCCCGGCAGACCAGGGCGGCGTGCACGCATCGTGACCAGTGCCGCGTCGAGCGCGGCCTGCAAGGCGGCAGCAGACGCCCCTGCCCGGCAGCCGAAGCCAGCGACGATCATCGGCAGGTGCTCCACTGCACGACCGGGTAAGCCGACTTCCAGCCCCGGCGACTGCCGAGCGCCGCCGCCTCGGCCAGCTCGATGCGCAGCAGCGTACCGCCATGGACAGCCTGCCACTGTGCGAGCAAGGCCTCCGACTCCAGGGTCACCGCGTTGCAGACCACGCGCGTACCCGGGCGTAGCCAGGCCCACAAGGCCTCGAGCAACGCCGCCGACAGCCCGCCGCCAACGAATACGGCATCGGGCAAGGGCTGGCCATCGAGCACGGCCGGCGCGCGTCCCTCGATGACCTGCAGGCAGTCGACGCCAAGCGCGCATGCATTGCTGCGCGCGCGCTGCGCACGCCGCGGGTCGGCCTCGAAGGCTGTGGCCGCATTCGCAGGGTGGGCAAGCAGCCACTCGATCGCGATCGATCCCGACCCGGTGCCGATGTCCCACAAATGCTCGCCGGGCCGCGGCGCCAAGGCCGACAGGGTGAGCGCGCGCATCGGCCGCTTGGTGATCTGGCCGTCGTGCTCGAACAAGCCATCAGGCAGGCCGCACGCGCGCGGCACCACAGCGCGCGCCTCGGCCGCGGCCTCGATGCCCACCACCACGGGATGCGCCACATCGGAGAATGCGTAGCCTGCGGCAAGGGTGGTACGCGTGCGCTCACGCACGCCGCCGAGGGCTTCGAGCACATGCAGCGTGCTGGCACCAAAGCCTTGCGCCACCAGCCAGTGCGCCAGGCTGGCGACGGCCGCGCCATCGCGCAGGGTGACGAGCATGCGCAGCCTCGGCGCCAACTGCGCGCGCAGCCGGCCGAGCGGCGCCGCATGCAGGCCCACGCAGACGGTGCGCTCCAACGGCCAGCCCAGGCGAGCCGCAGCAAGGCTGAACACCGAAGGCGCAGGCAGCGCGGTCCACTCGCCAACGGCGAGATGGCGCGCAACCACGCTGCCGCCACCCAGGCAGAAGGGGTCGCCCGAGGCCAGCATCACCACCCGCCGGCCACGCAGCGCGAGCAGCCGCTCGATGCCGTCAGCAAACGGCACCGGCCACTCGATGCGTTCGGCACCGGGGCTGGCGACCGCGGGCACGAGGCCGAGATGGCGCTGCGCCCCGATCACGAACTCGGCACCGGCGAGCGCAGCGCGGCTTGCCTCGGCCAGCCCCGCCATGCCATCCTCGCCGACTCCGACGATGGTCAGCCACGCAGGGCTGCGCGATTCATCCATGCCCGATCTCCACCACAAGCCCCTCCCCAGAGTCTCCCCCAAGCACGCTCCCAATGTCCTTGTCCTCGGCGGTACCACCGAGGCCGGCGCGCTCGCTCAAGTGCTCGCAGCAAGCAGCATACGGGCCTGCTACAGCTACGCCGGGCGCGTGCAGGCGCCCCGCCCGCAGCCCCTGCCGACGCGCGTCGGCGGCTTCGGCGGCGTCGACGGCCTGGTGCGCTACCTGGCGGACGAACGCATCACCCACCTCATTGACGCCACCCACCCCTTCGCCGCGCGCATGAGCGCCAATGCGATCGCGGCAGCCCGCCAGGCGGGCGTGCCGCTGATCGCCCTCACCCGCCCGGCATGGACCGCGCAGGCTGGAGACCGCTGGCAAACGGTCGCCGACATGCCGTCCGCCGTCGCTGCGCTTGGCGGTGCGCCCCGCCGGGTGCTGCTCGCGCTCGGCCGCATGCACCTGGCCGAATTCGCCGCGCAGCCCCAGCATCATTACGTGCTGCGCCTGGTCGACCCGCCGGCCGCGCCGATCCCCCTGCCCGACCACCACGTGGTGGTCGACCGCGGTCCCTTCGATGTCGCCGGTGACCTCGCACTGCTGCAGCGCCACCGTATCGAACTCGTCGTCAGCAAGAACGCCGGCGGCGAGGGCGCGAGCGCCAAGCTCGCCGCGGCACGCCAACTCGGCGTGCCGGTGCTGATGGTGCAGCGCCCCGTCCTGCCCGCGCGCACAGAGGTGCACGAGGCTGACGCGGTACTCGCCTGGCTGGGTCACGGCGCTACCCCCGGGGTGGCGCGCGGGGTGTAGAGCAAGGCGCCGGCCGGACGCTGCAGCAGCCGCGTCAGGCTGGAGCCGATGATCACCACGGTGCGCATGTCGGCCATCTCGGCGTGCGCAGCGCCGAGCGGGACCACCTCGAGGCGCTCGTCCGGTGTGCTCACCGCGCGCGCGAAGAGAATCAGGCGATCGTCCGTGCACACCTCGCGCAACACCGCGAGCGTGCGCGCGAAGCCCTCGGGCCTCGACCGCGAGCGCGGGTTGTAGAGCGCGATGGCAAAGTCGGCCTCGACCGCAAGGCGCAGGCGGCGCTCGATCAGCGTCCACGGCTTGAGGTTGTCGGACAGGTTGATGGCGCAGAAGTCATGCCCAAGCGGGGCGCCGGCACGCGCACTGGCAGCCAGCATCGCAGTGATGCCGGGCAGCACCTGTACCTCGACATCGCCCCAGGCGGCCGGCCCATGCTCGAGCGCCTCGCACACCGCGGACGCCATGGCGAACACGCCAGGGTCGCCCGAGGACACGACCACCACCCCACGACCGGATGCGGCCAAGGCCAGCGCGTGCCGGGCGCGCGCCAGCTCCTCGCGATTGTCCGAGGCATGGCGGGCCTGGCCGGCGCGCACCGGCACCCGGTCCACATAGGGGAAGTAGCCCACCACGTCGCTGGCGGCCTCGAGGGCGGCGGCCACCTGCGGTGTCACCAGCGCCTGCCCGCCCGGGCCGAGCCCGGCGATTGCCAGCCAGCCGCTCATGGACGCCGCCCCTGGCCGTGGATGAGCAGGATCGAGAAATACGGCGTGGCATCGCTGGCGTCGCGCAGGCGCGTCACGCGCTCCTCTGGCATGGTCGCGTACTCGACCAGCCAGGCCTCGTCCTCGCGCCCGGCCGCAGCCACTGCGCGGCGCAGCTTGGGCAGGTTGCGTCCGACCTTCATCACCGCGAGCGCATCGGTGTCGCGGATACGGCGCGCGAGATCCTCCTCCGGCAGCGTGGCCATCAGCACGGTGAGCATGTCGTCGCCCCAGGTGATCGGCGTGCCACTCACCGTCCATGCCCCCGACATGCCGGTGATGCCCGGCACCACGCGCACCGGCACCACGCCCTGCAGACGTGCGTACAGGTGCATGAAGGAGCCGTAGAAGAAGGGATCGCCTTCGCACAGCACCACCACGTCCTCGCCGCTGCGGGCAATGGCGTGCAGGCGCTCGATGCATGCCGCGTAGAACTCGGCGAGCAAGGCGTTGTAGCGCGGGTCGCTGAAGGGGATCTCGGTGGTGACCGGGTACTCCATCGCAAACTCGACCACGTCGTCACGCAGCATACCCTCGACGATGCGCCGCGCACGCCCGGCACGCCCGGCCTTGCGGAAATACGCTACATGCCGGGTGCCGCGCACGAGACGGTCGGCGCGGACGCTCAGCAGGTCCTGCGCACCAGGCCCGAGGCCAACGCCATGGATGGTGCCTAGCGCGGTGGCCGCAGCCTGCGCGCCGCCCAGGGTGTCGGCCGGCACGCGTTCCATCACGGAAGGGGTGATCTTCAACATTGTCATTCCTTGCGACTCGCGAGCGCATTGACGGCCGCGACGGTGATCGCGCTGCCGCCCAGCCGGCCACGCACGATGCAGCTCGGCACTGGCAGTGCATCCCAAAGCGCATCCTTGGACTCGACCGCGCCGACGAAGCCGACCGGACAGCCGATGATGGCCGCCGGGCGCGGGCAGGCGGTGTCCTCGAGCATGTTGAGCAGATGGAAGAGCGCGGTGGGCGCGTTACCGATGGCCACCACGGCGCCTTCCAGATGAGGCCGCCACAACTCCAGCGCAGCGGCCGAGCGGGTTGTTCTCATGGCCTGCGCCATGCCGGCCACGGCCGGATCGGACAGCGTGCACAGCACGACGTTGTCCGCCGGCAGGCGCGCACGGGTGATGCCCTCCGACACCATGCGCGCATCGCACAGGATCGGTGCTCCGGCGGCGAGTGCGGCCCGCGCACGGACGGCGAAGCCGGGCGAGAACTCGATGAACGGCGCGAGCCCGACCATGCCCGCAGCGTGGATCATGCGCACCGCGACCGGCTCCTCATCGGCATCGAAACGGCCGAGCTCGGCCTCGGCGCGGATCATGGCGAAGGACTGGCGGTAGATCGCCGCACCGTCGGTTTCGAATACATGGGGCATCAATGAACTCCAAGACGCTCGAGCACGGCAGCCGGGCTCAGCCCCGCCGCGTGCACGGGCTCGCCGGGACGGGCGTCGAAGGCAAGATCGAAGGCCGTACCGCGACCGGTCAGGCAGATGGCTGCAGGGCCCGCGTGTGCGCACCCCTTGGCGCAGCCGGAGACGTGGATCAGGCGCGGCGCATCCGCCAGTGCCGCAGGCAGCGACAGGCCACCCTGCGCAGCTGCTGCCGCCAGGCGCAGCGCGAGCGCGCGGGTGTCGACGCCCGCCTGCACGCAATACGGCGCGCCTGCGCAGGCTTCGACCTGCCAGCCGGCTGCCGCCAACGCGTCGCTGTCGGTACAGGCGCTGTCGAGCTTGTGAGAAACACCGGACCGGGCCGCCTCGAGCAGCAGCTGCCGCCAAGGCGTGATCCGCACGGCCTTGGCGCCGCTCGCGACCACGGCATCGGCCAGCGCAGCCGCATCGGCCTGGCCGAACGGCAGGCTGCATACCCACCCCAGCGGATGCGCGCCCGGGGCAAGGCGGGCTGCCGCAGCAGCAGGCAACAGCGCTCCGCAGGCCCAGGCTGGCAGGGGTGCCCGGTGGCGTACCATGCGCCCGGCGGCAGCGCCGCCACTTGCCGCGAACCAGTGAGCGAGGGCGATAAGTGCGTCAACCGCCGCATCGGCAGTGACCTCAACGCCTTGCACCCTCCCTGCGGCGCGCAGGATCAAGCCACCCTGTTCGCCACGCTCGATGCGGAAGTCGCCCGGGTCGCCGAGCAGCCGGGGCGCGTCGCCGGCATCGATCACGAAGCCGACCTTGGCCGGCAGGTCGGGGAGTTCATCCAGGCGCCCCGCCAACTCGATGGCAAGGCGCTCGGTGTCGTCGCCCGCCACCCAGTCGGGCGCCACCAGCAGGTTCCGCCGCCCCTCCAGGCGAGCATCGGCGTCGAGCAGGCCGAGCTCGCCGAAGGCGTCGAGCAGCTGCGGCCAGGCCGCTTCGGGCACGCCGCGTACCTGCAGGTTGGCGCGGCTGGTAAGGTCAACCAGGCCGGCGCCATGCCTGCGAGCTGCCGCGCAGATGCCAAGGATCTGGTCGCGGGTGAAGCGGGCGAGCCGCGGACGCAGCCGCAGTACCAGGCCATCGCCCGACATCATCGGCCGCAGCGCGCCCGGGCACCAGCCCTGCACGCGCGGCGCAGCCATCGTCCCGACACGGGCTCCTGCCAGCGCGGTCGCGTTATCTGTCATCTTCAGTCTGCCAGTTCAGAGGCGGCACGCCTCCAGCGCCGAATCGTCACGCCGCCGGAGGCTGTGCCCGAGCTCAGCGCGCGCCTTCGTACAGGCGCTTGTCGACAGCCATGCTGCCCTTGAGCTGATGAAGCGCCTTCGCCGCGGCGAGCACGCCAAGGTCAACGAGCGGCTCGAGCACGACCACCAGCATGTAGGCAGCACCAAAGCTGAACACATTGCTCAGGTTGTCCGCGCCCACGCCCTGGCCATAGAGCGCCCAGAACGCCACCCAGGCGACGATGCCGCCCTGGTAGGCCAGCGACAGCCTGAACACCTGGCCATAGCTCAGGTCCACGTAGGGCGTGTTCGCTGGGATGATGCGGCGTGCGAGCGCAGCGATGGCAAACAGCGGCACCAGCAAGGTGGTGACGTTCATCGTGTACTGCGGCAGGTCGTCGGGAGCGAAGAACAACCCCTGGGCGAGCAGCCCCAGCGCCAGGCCGATCGCCGTGGGCGCCGCGCCGAAGAGCAGCAGCAGCGTAGAGCCAAGGATGAGGTGGACCTCGGAAACGCCGACTTCCTGCGTGGGCAGGATCTCGAAGAAGGCGAAGACCAGGGCGGTGGCAAGCACGGCGCGCAGCATGATTGCCGCTGCCCCGTCACGCTTGACGGCATCCACGACGAGCTTGCCGGCAAAACCGATGGCCGCCGCAGCGGTGCCATAACTGAGCAGGATCTTGCTGCCCTCGACGATACCCGGTTCGATATGCATGGTGTTTTCTCCTGATTCAGGCACGGGTGGTGGAACGAAACGTCAGCCGAGGGCCGACGCGAAAGCGGATGCGGACAGATGCTCCGCACCCCAAAGCTGCGCGAGCTGGCGCGCACGACCGAGGGCGAACGGCCCCTCGTCGAAATCGATGACGCTGCAGTGCGTGGCATGTACCGGGCGCGGCGGCAGGCTGGCAAAGCGCACGTCCGACAGCAGCCAGAGATGGACTGTCTCGCCTGCCCGTGCGCGCCGACGCCTGGCGAGCATGCGGTCGGCGAGCACCACCGCCGAAGCGGCGGGTGACCCACCGCCGCCGGCGACGGGCGCGATCCAGCGCGTGTTGAAGGCGACCGCCTTGCGCGGCGGCTGCAGCACGCGCGCCGCAGTGCCCGAGAAGCCGATCACAGCGAGCGACTCGCGCCGCCGGTAGAGCTGAGCGGTCCACGCCAGCAGCAAACCCTTGGCGAGCGCCAGACGGCGCCCCTTCAGCATCGAGCCCGAGCAATCGAGCACCAGGCAGTGCAGGCACGCGCTGCCCACGGGGCGCGGTCGACGACGCAGGTGGGCGGGCTCGAGCACGCCGACCCCCTTGGCGGCAAGGCTGCGCGGCCAGTCGATGCGGCCACCGGCAACGCGCCACCCGCGTGCGCGCTGCGGCGCGTTCGGCGCGCGTCCCGCAGCCCCCTTGCCGGGCGCTGCGAGACGCGTCAGGGCTTTTTTGCATTGAGCGGCCTCACGTTCTTGACTGCAGCAATGGGTACGTCCTGCGCAGGCAGCGCCCCCCAGTCCTCGCCGCTGGCGGGCGGCGGCTGATCAGTGGCCGGTGCAGGCGCCGGCGGCTGCGCTGCGCGCTCGGCGTCGTCCTGGCGTCGATGGGCGAGCACCAGTTCGGCGACCGCATCGACATCGGCGACCTCGATGCGCGTGCGCCCCTCGAGCGCGGCGTGGGCGCGGGCCGCACGCAACATCACCAGGTCGGCGCGGACCCCCTCCACTGCCGCGGCATGGCAGCGTGCCGCCACGGCAGCATGGGTCTGGTCGTCGAAGCCGATGGCCGGCAGCGCGGCACGCGCCGCGACGATACGTGCGCCGAGCATGCGCTGGGCTTCGTCATGGCTGGCCACGAAGCCCGCCGGATCGGCGTCGAAGGCGAGGCGGGCACGCACGATGGCCTCGCGCGCAGCCGGCGCCAGGGCGTTGCCGATACGCACGAAGAGGCCGAAGCGGTCGAGCAGTTGCGGCCTCAGCTCGCCCTCCTCGGGGTTCATCGTGCCAACGAGCGTGATGCGCGCCGGATGCACGTGGCTGATGCCGTCGCGTTCGACGTGATTGATACCGCTCGCACACACGTCGAGCAGCAGATCCACCAAACCGTCGGCGAGCAGATTGACCTCGTCTACATAGAGCACGCCCTCGTGTGCGCGCGCCAGCAGGCCGGGACGGAAGCGTACGTCGCCGGCCTTGAGGGCAGCCTCGAGGTCGAGCGTACCCACCAGCTGTTCCTCACTGGCCGACAGTGGCAGATTGACGAAGCGCCCGCCCGGCAGCAGGGCTGCCAGCGCGCGTGCGGCGGTCGACTTGGCGGTGCCGCGCGGCCCCTCCACCAGCACGCCGCCGATCAGCGGATCGACTGTAGACAGCAGCAAGGCCGTCTGCAGCGCAGACTGGCCATGCAGGGCGACGAAGGGAAAGGCCGGCGGCAGGCCGACGCTGGCACCAGGGCTCATCGTTCCTCCACACGCTGTTCGGCAGCGAGCAAGTGCTGCTCGACACGCCCACGGTAGTCGCCGGGCGACTGCCACAGGCCTCGGTCCATGGCTTCGAGCAGGCGCTCGCAGATGCCGGCGAGCGCTTCGGGGTTGTGGCGCTGGAGGAAGTCGCGGGCAGTGGCATCCTCCAGATAGGCGTCGGTGACACGGGCGTACTGGTCGTCGCGGACGACACGCGCGGTGGCATCGAAGGCAAACAGAAAGTCCACCGTCGCCGCCATCTCGAACGCGCCCTTGTAGCCGTGGCGCATCACGCCCTCGATCCACTTCGGGTTGGTCGCGCGACTGCGCACGACGCGGCTGATCTCCTCGGCAAGCGAGCGGATCGCCGGCGAGCCGGGGTTGCTGTGGTCGCCGAAGTACAGTGCCGGCTGCTTGCCCGAGAGGTGGCGTACCGCCGCGCTCATGCCGCCCTGGAACTGGTAGTAGTCATCGGAATCGAGCAGATCATGCTCGCGGTTGTCCTGGTTCTGCATGACCAGGTCGATTCCGGCCAGCCGCTTCGCAAAGCTGTCGCTTGCGGGGGTGCCATAGTCGTCCTGGCCGTAGGCGTGCCCACCCCAGGTGAGGTAGGCGGCGGCCAGGTCGGCATCGCTATCCCAGTTACGGCCTTCGATCAGGCCCTGAAGTCCCGCGCCATAGGCCCCGGGCTTGGCACCGAAGACACGGTGACCGGCCTGACGGCGAGCCTCGACGGAGGCAAAACCGCGCGCCTCGAGCGCACTCGCCTCGCCCAGGATGCGGGCGCGGATCGGGTTCACATCGGCGGGTTCGTCGAGCGCGGCGACCGCCTGCACCGCGGCGTCGAACAGCCGGATGACGTTGGCGAAGGCGTCGCGGAAGAAGCCCGACACGCGCAGCGTGACGTCGATGCGCGGGCGGTCGAACAGCGACATCGGCAGGATCTCGAAGTCGCTCACGCGATGGCTGCCGTCGGCCCATTTCGGACGCACGCCGATGAGGGCGAAGGCCTGCGCAATGTCGTCACCACCGGTGCGCATGGTTGCCGTACCCCACACCGACAGCCCGATGGCACGCGGGAAATCGCCATGCTCCTGGACATGGCGCTCGACCAGGCGCTCGGCCGAGCGCAGGCCCAGAGTCCAGCTTGTCTGGGTCGGTACGGCGCGGGTATCGACCGAATAGAAGTTGCGCCCGGTGGGCAACACGTCGGGCCGGCCGCGGGTCGGTGCCCCGCTCGGCCCGGCCGGCACGAAGCGCCCGCACAGGCCGCGCATGAGCTGGTACAGCTCCTGCTCGCCGCAGGCATCGAGACGCGGCTTGAGCTCGGCGTCGATGCGCGCAAGCACGGCACGCGTCGCCGGCCAGGCCATGTCATCTGCAGCGGGCAGGCCGTGATCGAGCACCTGCAAGGCCAGCAATTCGAGACGTTCGCGCGTATCGCCGGTGGTGCGCCATGCGCCTGCATCCACTTGCGCCAGCGCCGCCGGGCGCCGCCCCTCCCAGGCTGCGGCCCAGTCGGCATCGAGCGGATCGAAGCCCGTACCGAGTTCGAGATCGGCTGCGAGCGCGCGCGTCAGCCCCTGGCGCGCGCCCTGCCCGTCGCCAGCGGGATGGCGTGCCAGGGCGAGCAGCGTGTCGCGGCGAAGGCGGCCGGTGGGCGAATGGCCGAACACGTGCAGGCCGTCGCGGATCTGCGCCTCCTTGAGTTCGCACAGGTAGGCGTCGGTACGGTTGAGCAGCAGCTGCTCGTCCTCGGTCGTGGCCGGCGCGGCCAGGCCGAGGTCGCGGTGCAAGTCGTGGCGCAGGATGTGGTCGAGGATCTGGCAGCGCAGCAGGTCGGCGCGGCTGCGGTCGAGCATGACCGCCTCGTAGTACTCGTCGACCATGCGCTCGAGGTCGCGCGTCGGGCCGTAGCTCTCGGCACGCGTCAGCGGCGGCATCAGGTGGTCGATGATGACCGCCTGCGCACGGCGCTTGGCCTGGGTGCCCTCACCCGGATCATTGACGATGAAGGGATACAGGTGCGGCATCGGCCCGAACACCAGATCCGGCCAGCACGTCTCGGACAGCGCAACGCTCTTGCCCGGCAGCCACTCCAGGTTGCCGTGCTTGCCCACGTGCACGATGGCGTCGCAGCGCCAGTGCGCGCGCAGCCACAGGTAGAAGGCAAGGTAATGATGCGGCGGCACGAGGTCGGGATCGTGGTAGCTCGCCATCGGGTCGAGCTGGTAGCCGCGCGCGGGCTGGATGCCAACGAAGACCTGGCCGCAGCGCAGGCCGGCGATCATGAAGCGCCCTTGACGCAGCATCGGGTCGGTTTCGGGCGCCCCCCAGCGCTGGACGATGGCCTCACGGCAGGCCGCCGGCAGGCACTCGAGGAAGCTCAGGTAGTCGGCCAGCGCCAGGCTCTGCTGCGCCGGTCGCAGCGCCCAGTTGTCGGGGTCGTTGGTGATGCCCGCGCGCAGCTGCGCCATCAGCGCCTCGCCGTCGGCAGGACGGTCGGACACCGCGTAGCCCTCGGCCTGCAGGCGATCGAGAATGGCGAGCACCGAGGCCGGGGTATCGAGGCCGACGCCGTTGCCCAGCCGTCCGTCGCGCACCGGGTAGTTGGCGAGGATGAGGGCAAGGCGCTTGTCAGCGTTGGCCAGGGTGCGCAACCGGCACCAGCGCTGCGCCAGTTCGGCCACGAAATCCATGCGCCCGGGCTCGGGGCGGTACTGCACGACGTCGCTCTGCGTCGCCTCGCAGCGGTGGTCGAGCCCCTTGAAGCTCACCGCACGCGTGATGATGCGGCCGTCGACCTCGGGCATGGCGATGTGCATGGCGATGTCGCGCGGCGCCAGCCCGTGGGGGTCGGCGCGCCATAGTGCCTCGTTGCCGCCGGAGAGCACCAATTGCAGTACCGGCACGTCGCCCGCAAGCGCATGGTCGCCGGGCTCGTCGAGCGCGGCACGCGAGAACGCGGTGGTGTTGAGGATGAGCGCTGCGCCCTGCTCGGTCGCCAGCGCACGCAGGCTGTCGATGCACTGCGGATCCTTGAGCGAGGTTACGGCGAGCGGCAGCGGATTCATGCCGCGCGCCTGCAAGGCGGCGCACAAGGCGGCGAAGGCGGCGGTATTGCCGGCCTGCAGGTGGGCACGGTAGAACAGCACGGGCACGCAGGGTGCACCGTCCTCCCAGTCGGCCTGCCAGTGCGCGAGCGCCCCGAGATCGTGCGCAGGATGGAAGACCGCCACCGCTGGCAAGGGGCGCGGCGGTTCGGGCACATCATCCAGGCCAAAGAACTGCGCACCGATGAAACGATAGAAATTGCGCGCATTCGCCGGCCCGCCCTCGCGCAGGTAGCGCCATAGCGTGCGTGCAAGCTCGACGTCGACACTGCCCTTCATGAGCAGGTTGGTGTCCTCGGTCGCATCGCCCGAGAACATCACCAGCGCGATGCCATGTGCCCGGCACACCTGGCCAACCTGCTCGGTGCCGTAGGGCCAGTAGCTCTCACCGCCGAGATGGTCGATGACGACCACCCGCGCGTGCTGCAGCACCTCGTCGAGGTAGAGGTCCACCGACGCAGGCTGACGCAGATGCAGGAGGTTGGCCAGGCGCACGCTCGGGAACCCCTCCCCGGGGCAGGCCGCGGCGAGCAGGGCCAGGGTTGTGTCGGCAGCGCTGAGGATGACGATGTCAGCCGGGTCCTGCGCGATGCGCGTGACCACCGAGTCGTCCTCCACGAAGCCTCCGGCCTGTGCCGCCAGCAGGTGCATGTCAGGCGGTCTCGACCGCTTCGGCAACGGCGAGCGCAGCCGCCAGAGCGCTGGCGTCGAGGTCCTCGCCGATCAGCACCAGGCGGGTACGCGGCGTCTCGTCCGCCAGCCAGCGCCGGTCGAAGTAGCTGTCGAAGCGCCGGCCGACGCCATGCACGACCAGGCGCATCGGCTTGCCCGGCAGGGCCACGAAGCCCTTGATGCGATAGATGGTGTGGGCCTGAACCAGATCATGGAGGATGGCAAGCAGGCGCTCGCGATCGACCGCGGGCAGCTCGACCGAGACCGACTGGAAGGCGTCGTGGTCATGGTCGTGGGCGTCGCCCTCTTCATGGTCGTGGTGGCTCGCACGCAGGTGGATGTTGTCCTCGGCGGCAGCGCCCAGGCCAAGGACGAGGTCGAGGTCGATACGCCCGTGCTCGCTCGCGACCACCTTCACTGCAGGTGGCAGTTCCTCGCGTACCAGGGCCTCGACGGTAGCGCGTGCCGTCTCGTCGGCAAGATCGGTCTTGGACAGGATCACCAGATCGGCTGCCGACAGCTGGTCCTCGAAAAGCTCGTGCAGCGGCGACTCGTGGTCGAGGTTGGCGTCGGCTCGGCGCTGCGCGTCCACCGCCTGCGGGTTGGCCGCGAACTGGCCGGCCGCGGCGGCGGGCACGTCCACCACGGTGATCACCGCGTCCACAGTGCAGGCGTTGCGGATCTCGGGCCAGTTGAAGGCCTGCACCAGCGGCTTGGGCAGGGCGAGGCCGGAGGTCTCGATGAGGATGTGGTCGATGTCGTCGCGGCGTGCGATGAGCTCGCGCATCACCGGGTAGAACTCCTCCTGAACGGTGCAGCACAGGCAACCGTTGGCCAGCTCATAGAGCTGGCCAACACGCTCGCCCCCCTCATCCTCGCAGCCGATGCCGCAGCCGCGCAGGATCTCACCGTCGATGCCGAGTTCACCGAACTCGTTGACGATGACGGCGATTCGCCGCCCGCCCGCATGGGCGAGGATGTGGCGCAGCAGGGTCGTCTTGCCGCTGCCGAGGAAGCCGGTGACGATGGTGGCGGGGATCTTGGGGCGAATGCTCATCGGGATGCTCCGGGGGCGCGAGGGTGTGATCGCAGGATGTGTGCGGCAGGCAAGCGCCAGGCGCTCAGAAGTCGATGCCGGCCTGGGCCTTCACCCCGGCCTTGAAGGCATGCTTGCGGTCGGCGATCTCGCTGACCGTGTCGGCCAGGTCGACGAGTTCGGGCTTGGCTGCGCGACCGGTAATGATCACGGTCTGCTTCGGCGGGCGCGCGCGCACCGCGGCGAGCACCTGTTCGGTGTCGAGGTAGTTGTACTTGAGCATGTAGGTGAGCTCGTCGAGCACGACGAGGCTCAGCGCCGGGTCGGCGAGCATGGCGACGGCCTGCGCCCAGGCTTCGTCGGCGGCGCGCTTGTCGGCGTCCCAGTTCTGCGTGTTCCAGGTGAAGCCGGTGGCCATCGCGTGGTAGCGCACGGCGCAGGCGCCCGGGTTGCGCTGCAGGAAGGCCACCTCGCCGGTAGCATGGGTGCCCTTGATGAACTGCACCACGCCCGCTTGCTGGCCATGGCCGAGTGCACGATAGAGGGTGCCGAAGGCGGAGGTCGTCTTGCCCTTACCGTTGCCGGTGATCAGGATGACGATGCCGCGTTCTTCCTGCGCGCGCTCGATGGCCGCATCGACCACCTCCTTCTTGCGCTGCATGCGTTCGTTGTGGCTGTGCTTCCTGTTCTCATCCATCGTTCCGCGCTCCAAGTCTTCCAAGGTGTAAGCGGAGGGCGGAACAATGGCGACAGCATGAACGCGTGCGATACCGCAGAGACTCGGATCGGGCAGGACGCGGGCGGATCATGGATCCGCTCAAGCAGTCGGCACTTGCCCGCACCCCGGGGCACTTACCTGTCTGATCGAGCGGGTCGGTCTTCTGGCTCACCTTCGTCCGGTTGCCATCGCCTTCCCGGAGCAGTGTGCTCCAGTGGCATTGATTGATGGCACCGTCAGGCTTACAGCAGCGGGGGCTGCGCCGGAATGGCGGGCCTATGGCCTCGCTTCACCGGACTTCCCGTTTCACACCCGGATGAGGACTCATCCAGGCGCTCCCGTTCGATACGGGGCGGACTATACGCCGCCGCAGTCCCACAGGGCAAGCCGTCTTGCTGCCGGCATGCCCCATGCGGGTATTCAGTTCAGTCGGCGATGAGGGATTCGGCAGGCACACCGACCCGCACATTGCCCCAGTGCCGGCCACCCACCATGATCGGCATGGCGATGTCGCACAGCACCTCGCCGGTGTCACGCAGATAGGTCTGCAACAACATCGACTCGGTATTGCGCGCCGCGCGCAGCTCGGGTGGGCGGTCGAACTTGCGGCAGGTACGGTTGCCGACCAGATCAGCCTCGTAATTGCCGGTCAACGGCTTGGAAAACTTGCTGTTGTGGGTCGACAGGTAGCTGTCGGTATTGACCGCCACGGCAAACGCTGCGCCTTGCGCGGCATTGAGGCTACCGTCGAGGATGGCCTGGCAGCGGCGGGTGAACTCCTCGCCCCAGCTCACCTTGAACTTGGGCGGGTTGGTGCCGGCCATCGGCGTATAGCGACGATCGAAGACATCGACGTGGTTGGCCGCCATCTGCTCGAGCTGTTCCTGGATGCGGTCGCGGAAGATGCGGGTCTGGTCGACCACCTGGTCAAAGGTCCCGCGGCCGATCTTGAAGCGCGACACCAGTTCCTGTACCGCCTCGGTCGCCTTGGTCAGCCCGACCGTTCGCTGCTCGCTGTCCTGCATCTGCTCGCCAACCTTGGCCGACAGCTGGTTGATGGCGGTGACACTCTCGTGCACGCGGGCATTGGTGCTGCTCAACGACTCCATCGCGCTGGCGATCTGGCTCAGCTGCTGTCCTGTGGCTTCGAACTCGCCGACCATGTGCTCGAACTGACGCGCAGAGCGCTCGACCACCGTCCGCGTATCCTGCACGTCGACATTGATGATCTCGTTCTCGCTGCGGGTGTTCGCCACCAGGCCCAGCATGCCATTGATGTTGCCTACGATCTCCTCGGTGGCCTTGTTGACGCGCTCGGCCAGCTTGCGCACCTCGTCCGCGACCACGGCAAAGCCACGCCCCGCCTCGCCGGCACGCGCTGCCTCGATCGCGGCATTGAGCGCCAGCAGATTGGTCTGGTCTGCGATCTCGCGAATCAGCACGGCGATCTGCTTGACACTCTCCGAACGCGTGGACAGGTCGTCCACCGTGGTGTTGAACCTGAGCACCTTGTCGCTGACGGTGTTGATCTTGCCCGCAATCTCCTGCATCTCGACCAGCGAATCACGCGCAATGGCAAGGTTGGCGTTGGTCGAGTCGGTGATCTGGTGCGCACTGTGGGAGACGTCATCAATCGCCGCGGTGGAGGCGGTGCTGGTTTCGAAAACCTGAGTGGTCATGCGCTCCTGCTCGCGCGCGCCTGCGGCCGACTCCTCGATGCGCAGCTTGACCTGCACGGCCTCGCGCGCAATCTTGACGCTCATGTTCCGCACTTCGCCGATGATCTCGCGCATGCGGTCGGCAAAGCGGTTGTAACCGAGGGCCAGGTCGCGGAGTTCGTCATGACTGCTCACCGGCAGGTTGCGCGAGAAGTCACCTTCGCCGCGCGCGATCTCTTCGAACACGCCACAGATGGCGCGCACCGGACGCACGATCAGGTGGCGCATGTAGAGGATGTGTCCGACCGTCATCACCAGCGCAAGGGCGCTCAGGAAGACCGCAATGACGAAGCCCTTGTCCAGCATCGCCGTAATGCCGGCCGCCGCCTCGGGCCCTCGTGCAATGAGACGCTCGATCTCGGCCGACTGCCACCAGAACAGAACGAGATAGCAGATGTTCAGCAGCGGCAGCAACAGGAAGCTGCTGAGCTTCTTGGTCAGAGAGTTCCAGAACGTCTTTTCGACGGATTCGTATAGCTCGCGGAAACTGCTCATTTCCTGGTTCCTGGGACGAATAGGATCGGTGATACCACTATCGGAGTGCAGAGCACGCACTTTAGGGCGGTTCGCGAAATATTTCCGAGAAACAATGCACGCCCCGTTGCCGCGCCGCCGTCACCCCGCGGTTGCCCCCTCCCTCTGGCAGAAAGGGATGGCAGCGCTGCCCTGCCGCAATTGCCCTGCCCCCCCTCCGCCTGCGACAATCACGCCTTTGCCGCTGGCACCGCGCCGGCGCCCACGAATTTCCATCCGACCCGAATCCACACCATGTCCGACCAGACGAACACCCCGCCGCAGGACGAAAACCACCTGATCGCCGAGCGTCGCGAGAAACTCGCTGCCTGGCGCCAGAGCGGCCGTGCCTTCCCCAACGACTTCTCGCGCGAGAACACCGCCGGCAAGCTCGACGAGCTGTATGGCGAGAAAGACGCCGAGGCGCTGGAAGCCATGCCGGTCGAGGTCAAGGTGGCCGGCCGCATCATGTTGAAGCGCGTGATGGGCAAGGCGAGCTTCGTCACCATCCAGGACCTGTCGGGCCGCATCCAGCTCTACGTGCAGCGCGACGGCGTGGGCGAGGACGTGTATGCCCAGTTCAAGACCTGGGACATCGGCGACATCGTCGGCTGCGTCGGCACGGTGTTCAAGACCAAGACCGGCGAACTGTCGGTCAAGGCCAGCGAGATCCGCCTGCTCACCAAGAGCCTGCGTCCGCTGCCGGACAAGTTCCACGGCCTTACCGACGTCGAGCAGAAGTACCGCCAACGCTATGTCGACCTCATCATGAGCGAGCAGTCGCGCTTCACCTTCGTGGCGCGCAGCCGCATGGTGCAGTCGATCCGCAACTACATGACAGGCCACGGCTTCCTCGAGGTCGAGACGCCGATGATGCACCCGATCCCGGGTGGCGCCGCAGCCAAGCCCTTCACCACCCACCACAATGCGCTCGACATGGAGCTGTTCCTGCGTATCGCGCCCGAGCTCTACCTCAAGCGCCTGGTGGTGGGCGGCTTCGAGAAGGTGTTCGAGGTCAACCGCAACTTCCGCAACGAAGGCCTCAGCCCGCGCCACAACCCAGAATTCACCATGATGGAGTTCTACGAGGCGTACGCGAACTACAAGACGCTGATGGACTTCACCGAAGGCCTGATCCGCCACGCCGCACGCGAGGCGCTGGGCACCGAATCCTTCGTGTACCAGGGGCGTGAGCTCGACCTCTCCAAGCCCTTCCACCGCCTCACCATCGTCGAGGCGATTCGCAAGTACCACCCGGGCTTCACGCTGGAGCAGCTGGCGGACGCGGCGTGGCTCAAGCAGAAGATCAAGGACTTCGGCGAGAAGGTGAAGCCGGGCGGCCTGGGCAGCCTGCAGCTGCAGCTTTTCGAAGCCTGCGCCGAAGCCGAACTGTGGGAGCCGACCTTCATCATCGACTACCCGGTCGAGGTTTCGCCGCTGGCACGCGCCTCCGACACCGACCCCGAGATCACCGAGCGCTTCGAGCTCTTCATCGTCGGCCGCGAGATCGCCAACGGCTTCTCCGAGCTCAACGACCCCGAGGACCAGGCCGCGCGCTTCCGTGCGCAGGTCGAGGCCAAGGAAGCCGGCGACGAGGAGGCCATGTATTTCGACGCCGACTACATCCGCGCGCTCGAGTACGGCTTGCCCCCGACCGGCGGCTGCGGCATCGGCATCGACCGCCTGGTGATGCTGCTCACCGACTCGCCGTCAATCCGCGACGTCATCCTCTTCCCGCAAATGCGCATGGAATGAGCGACTGAGCACGCATCACGCCCGATCGCCTGCAGGCGCCACGGCACCCTGCCGTGAGCGCCGCACTCCCGCATACACCACCGGTAAGGGCCCCCGATGGATTTCATCCAGATCGTCATCCTTGCAATCCTCCAGGGCCTCACTGAATTCCTGCCCATCTCCAGTTCGGCGCACCTGATCCTGTTCCCACGGCTCGCTGGCTGGGACGACCAGGGTCTTGCCTTCGACGTCGCCGTGCACCTGGGCACTCTGGTTGCGGTGGTGTGGTACTTCCGCGACGAAATCACCGCCATGACGAAGGATTGGGCTGCATCGCTCGTCCGCAGGCAGCGCGTCGGCGACAGCCGCCTGGCGTGGGCCGTCATCCTAGGCACCATCCCGGTCGGACTCGCCGGACTGCTGTTCAAGGGCTTCATCGAGCAGGAGCTGCGCTCGCCGCTGGTGATCGCGTGGACCACGATCGGCTTCGGCCTGCTGCTCTGGGTCGCCGACCTGCATGGCCGCAAGGTCGCCCAGCCGCGCAGCGAACATGCGCTTTCCCGCCGCGACATCCTGCTCATCGGCTGCGCACAGGCCCTGGCGCTCATCCCCGGTACCTCGCGCTCAGGGGTCACGATGACCGCTGGGCTTCTGCTCGGACTGTCACGCTCGGGGGCTGCGCGCTTCTCCTTCCTGCTGTCGATTCCGGTGATCGTCCTCGCCGGTGGCCTGAGTGCGCTCGACCTTGTCCGGGAAGAACATGCCGTGGACTGGTCGGCAATGGCCTGGGGGGTGGTGCTGTCGGCAATCAGTGCCTACCTGTGCATCCACGTCTTTCTGAAGTTGCTCGACCGCATCGGCATGTTGCCCTTCGTGATCTACCGGCTCGCGCTGGGCGGCTTGCTGCTGGTGCTTTTCTGGGGGCACTGATGTGAGCTTCGCCCGCGCGCCCTTCACTGCGCTCGCCTGCCCACTTGATGGCGCACCGCTGCAGCACGGGGGCGCTTGCTGGCGTTGCGAGGCGGGCCACAGCTTCGACATCGCGAGCCAGGGCTACATCAACCTGCTGCCGGTGCAACACAAGCGCTCGAAGGACCCCGGCGACAGCAAGGAGATGGTCGCTGCACGGCGGCGATTCCTCGAGGCTGGCCACTACCGTCCCATCGCCGATGCAGTCGCCGCCGCACTGATCGAGCTTGGCGCTGCGCACACCGACGAGCTTGCCTGCCTGGACGCGGGCTGTGGCGAGGGCTACTACCTGCGCTGCGTAGCTGAATCCGTCGGCGAGGCCCACAACCTGAGTCTCGTCGGCCTCGACATCTCGAAATGGGCAGTGCTGGCCGCCGCGCGGCGGGATCCCCACACGTGCTGGATCGTGGGCAGCAATGCCCGGTTGCCGATCCTGCCCGGCACGCTCGATGCCGTGCTGTGCCTGTTCGGTTTCCCGGTGCATGCCGAGTTCGCGCGCGTGCTCAGGCCCGGCGGCATACTGCTGCAACTCGACACCGGCCCGAGCCACCTGCTCGCGCTGCGCGAGATCATCTACCGGAGCATCAAGCCCGAGCGCATGCTCGACGATGCGCCACCTGCAGGCTTCGAGCTGATCGAGCAACGCCGCCTGGCCTTCGACTTCGAGCTCGAAGGCGCTGCACTCATCGCCGACTTGCTGACAATGACTCCGCACCTCTACCGCACCAGCCCCGCCGGGCGCGAACGCGCAGCGGCGCTCACGCGACTCGCGCTTGGCGCCGAAGTGCGCCTGCGCGCCTACAGGCGGCTCGCCAGCGCCTGATCGCCGCTTGCCGGGGCAACACCGCCGCGCTCGGCGCGCAACTCGGCAAGCTCCGTGCGCAAGGCCTTCAGCTCCGCCATCACCAGCTCATGCTCGGTTACCACCAGTTCGCGGGTCTCCTCCTGCTCGGCATGATCGCTGGTATTCATCGCGTCCACAACGATGGCGATGAACAGGTTGAGGACCGCGAAAGTGGTGGTCAGGATGAAGACGACGAAGAACAGCCATGCAAGCGGATGCACCTCCATCACCGGGCGCACGATCCCCATCGACCATGACTCCAGCGTCATCACCTGGAACAGGGTGTAGAAGGACGCACCGATGCTGCCGAACCACTCCGGAAAGTCGGTTGCAAAGAGCTTGGTCGCCATCACCGCGGCCACGTAGAACACCAGCAGCAGCAGCGTCAGCACCGAACTCATGCCAGGGATCGCGCGCAGCAGCGCATTGACCACCTTGCGCATCGACGGCACCACCGAGATCAGTCGCAGCGCGCGCAGGATGCGCAGCGCACGCAGCACCGACACGCCCTCGCCCACCGGCAGCAGCGTGACCCCCACGATCAGGAAATCGAACACGTTCCAGCCGCTGCGGAAGAAATTGTGCCGATACACGACCAGCTTGAGCACGATCTCGAGCACGAAGATGGCGAGCGCGACACGGTCCAGCATGACCAGCGCACTACCGGCCGCTGCCATCACGGTGGGCGAGGTCTCCAGGCCGAGTGTGATCGCATTGATGACGATCACTGCGATGATGAAATTCTGGAATCGGGAGGATTCGACGAGCGCTTTGAGTGCGGACATGGCGTTACCAGGGCGAATCGAAATTGAACGGCGCGCAAGCTACCATTACACGCTTTCAAACACCACCTTGACGCCGGCCCTGCGCCGGAACACCTCGCCGCCGCACAATGCCGATCATCCCCGCCCGCCTCGAGCACAGCGCCGACGGCGTTCCCTACTCCAGCACCTTCGACGACATCTACCACTCGGCCGATGGCGCGCTCGGCCAGGCGCAGCACGTGTTCCTGGCCGGCAACGCCCTGCCCGAACGCTGGCAGGGCCGCGAACACTTCGTCATCGTCGAGACCGGCTTCGGACTCGGACTCAACTTTCTCGCCACCTGGGCCGCATGGCGAGCCGATCCGCAGCGTTGCAAACGCTTGCACTTCGTCTCCTGCGAACTGCACCCCTTCAGCACCGAAGACCTTGCCCGCGTGCATGCGCGCTGGCCGCAACTAGCCGCACAAGCGGACGCCTTGCGCGCGCAATGGCCCGCACTGACGCCGGGCCTGCACCGCCTGCACCTGGACAACGACCAGGTGACGCTGACGCTTTACTTCGGCGATGCACGCGAGGGCCTGGCCCAGCTGCTAGCCCGTGCAGACGCCTTCTATCTCGACGGTTTCTCGCCCGCACGCAACCCTGAGCTCTGGTCAGCGCGCATCTTTCACCTGCTTGCCCGCCTGGCCGCACCGGGCGCCACGCTTGCCACGTGGTCGGTGGCGGGCGAAGTCCGCGAAGGCTTGCGCCGCGCCGGCTTCGAGATCCGCAAGGCTGCAGGCTTCGGCGGCAAGCGCCAGATGCTGTGCGGCATCCTCGCCAACAGCGAGACGCGCTCGCAGACGGACGAACAGGCACTGCCAGCACGCGGACATGCGCTCATCGTGGGCGCGGGGCTGGCTGGGTGCAGCATGGCCGAACGCCTCGCCGCACGGGGCTGGACGATCGAACTGATCGACCAGGCAGCAGGCCCCGCAAACGGCGCCTCCGGCAACCTTGCAGGTGTGCTGCGCCCGCTACCCAGCCTGGACGACAACCGCATGAGCCGGCTCACACGCGCCGGCACGCTGCATGGCTGGGCGCACATCGCGCGCCTGCGCGCGCGCGGCCTCGCCGTGCAGGCGGACGCCTGCGGCGTGCTCCACCTTGCACGCGACGGCGCGCAAGCAGCCAAGATGCAGGCGGTGGTCGAACGCCTGGGCCTGCCCGCCTCGCATCTGAGCCACGTCGACACGGACGCTGCCGCACGCATCGCCGGCTGCACCGTCGCCGCGGGCGGATGGTGGTTCGCTGACAGCGGCTGGGTGCAACCGCCCAGCCTGTGCGCGGCCAACCTGGCCGCAAGCGGGCAAAGCCTGCACACGCACTTCGGCCGCAAGCTGGCTCAGCTCGAGCGCCAGGGCGGGCTGTGGCACGCCTACGACGACCAGCACCGGCTGATTGCGGCGGCGCCGGTGGTCATCCTTGCGGCCGGCGTCGGCGTACTCGAACTGGACACCGGCATGCGGCTCCCGGTAGTCAGTGCCCGCGGACAGGTGTCCCTGCTGCCTGCTGCCAGTGCCAGCCCGCCGCGCGTCGTGGTGTGCCGCGGCGGCTACGTGAGTCCGGAGATCGACGGACTGCGCTGCGCGGGCGCGACCTTCGACGTCGATGACAGCGAGCCTGCGCTTCGTGCCCGCGACCATGCCGACAACCTCGGCAAGCTCGAAGCCATGCTGCCTGGCTTCACCCATGGCCTCGACGCAACTGCGCTGCGCGGCCGTGTCGGTTTCCGCCCGGCCTCCCCCGACCGCCTGCCGATGATCGGCGCCCTCCCTGCGGACGGGACAGCCGCGCCACGGGCCGAACTCGCAGGTCTGGCGCGCCAGGCGGGACTGCATGTGCTGTCAGGCTACGGCGCACGCGGCCTGGTGTGGACGACATTGGCGGCCGAGAGCCTCGCCAGTGCGCTGTGCGCCGAACCACTGCCGCTGGAGCGCGACCTTTGGGAGGCACTCGATCCGGGCCGCTTCCTGCTCCGTCCGCCGCGCCCGGGGCGTACGGCCGAATGAGCGGCCGCAACATCGCCGAGTTGCGGGCCGCGCTCGAGCTGACCGGATGGCGGCTGGCAACGACGCAACGCCTTGCCCAGGTCGGCGACTGGACACTCGACCGCGACAGCGGAAGGATGACCTGGTCGCGCGAGCTCTTCCGCATGCTCGAGCGCCCTCAGCACCTGGGCGAACCGGACATCAACGAGGTCCTGTCCTACTACACACCGAGCTCGCTCGATCGCACCCGCGACCTCTTCTGGCACGCAATCGACACCGGCGATCGTTGTTCGCTGGAGCAAGAGGTGCTGCTGCCCTCAGGCAAGCAGCGTCACCACTTCACTGTCATCGAGCCGCACAAGGACGCAAGCGGTCGCGTCGTGAGACTCTACGGCACGGTACAGGACATCACCACGCGCAAACGCCTCGAGGCCGAGCGTATCCGCCAGCTCGCCCGCGTAGCCGAGCTGTCCCGCCACATGATCGAGATCGAGGAACGCGAACGCCGCCAGCTTGCGAGCGCGCTCCACGACCGCGCCAGTCCGAACCTCGCCGCGCTGCGCATCCTGTTCGCCAACCTCGCCGACAGCCTGCCCACACAAGTGCGCGCAGCGTGCGGAACGCTGCTGGAGGACGTCGACGCACTGCTGGCGGACACCACCGCAGGCATCCGCGAGATCTGCACCGACCTGCGTCCAGCCACACTCGATTACGCAGGTCTCGAACCTGCGCTGCGGGAATATGTCGAAGCGTTCAGAAAACGCACACGGCTCGATGTGGTGTTGACAACGGCCGGTGCCGAAACGCCCGGACTCGCCGCCGAGGCCCAGACCCTGCTGTTCAGGCTGGTGAAGGAGGCTTTGACAAACTGTGCCAAGCACGCATGCGCCGGGCAGGTTCGTATCGGGCTCGAGCGCGAGCCGACGCGCACGCGCCTGTCCATCGTGGACGACGGCGTAGGCTTCGAGCTTGCCCTGCTCGGACAACCGGGCAGCACGCCCGGACTTGGGCTGATCACGATGCGCGAACGCGTGGAGCTGGCAGGCGGCCAGTTCGTTCTGATGACCAAGCCTGGAGAAGGCACTGCCATACAGGTTTCCATCCCGCACCTGACTTGTTGACGGAGCGACCATCATGAAGCTTCGTATCGTGCTTGCCGATGACCACCAGATGTTCCGCCACGCCCTGCGTGCCCTGCTTGCCCGTGACAACGGCCTGGAGGTCGTCGCCGAAGCGGCGAGTGGCGACGAAGTCCTCGCTGTCGTCGCCCGCCAAGCGGTGGATCTCGTATGCATGGACGTCGCCATGCCGGGCATGAACGGCATCGAGGCAACCCGCAGGCTGTGTGCCAGCCACCCTGGCGTTCGTGTCATCGGCCTCTCGGCCTTCGCCGACCGCCAGTTCGTCATGGACCTGCTCAACGCCGGCGCCAGCGGCTACATCACCAAGGCAGAGGCTGGCGACGAGTTGCTGCGTGCGATCCGTACGGTGCAGCAGGGCCGTAGCTACATCTGCCCCGATGTGGCTGGGGCAGTTGCAGGCGCCCTGCGAGACCGCGACAGCCTCGAGACCGCGCTGCCCCGCCTCACCGCGCGCGAACGCCAGGTGCTCCAGCTCATTGCCGAGGGCTACACCTCACCGCGCATTGCCGAACGCCTGCATGTCGCCCCGTCCACCGTCGAGGTGCACAGGCGCAACATCATGCGCAAGCTCGACCTGCACAATGTCGCCGAACTCACACGTTACGCGATCACCAACGGCATCAGCCCAAGCACCGCAGGCGAGCTCTCTCGCCTGCCCTGACCTTGCCGGCGTCCGTCCCTGGCCGATGGCTACCGGGTTCACGGTATGCAGAACAGCGCGAAGCGGGTATGGGTGCGCAACGCGCATTCATATAGCATCGCCAGAACAAGCACTTTCCTGCAACGACCGTCCGGAGGCCTTCATGATCCACCAACCCAACGTCGAGAAATTCTCGGCAAACGCCCAAGCCAGCATCGAACACCTCGAGGCCTACGCACAGATCACCCTCTCCGCCGCGGAGAAACTGCTCGCACTCAACCTCGACACCGCACGCACCTTGTGCGAGCTGGCTTCGAACAGTGGCGCACAGCTCGAATCGGGCGACCTGCGCAGCGCACTCGCGACACAGGGCGTCACCCAGAGCAAGGGCTTCGAGCACCTCACCAGCTATTTGCGTGAAGTGAGTGAGCTCTGCGTGCAGACGCAAAGCGAGGTCGTCGAAGTGGGTTCCCGCCAGTTTGCAGACCTGCAACGAACCATGCAGTCGATGTTCGAGGAGGCCGGCAAGCTGAGCAAGGTCAACCCGCTGGAGGTCATCGTGCCCGCCACAACCACCGCGTCACGCACCCGCAAGGCAGCCTGACCAGGCGTACCAGCGCCCCGCTTCAAGCCCCGGCCTGCCGGGGCTTTTTTGTCGCCGCGATTTGCGTGCTTGATGATCATCAAGCACGCAAATCGATAGAAACCGCGCCAGCACTAGGGGTCCGAAAATATTGATGTCGATCAAAGCAGGGAACTTTCAGCCTGCAAGAGTGCGCCACCGAAGCAACTTTCACAGGGGTGAGCACATCATGATCGTAGGAAGTTCCAAGCATCTTCGCGCCATTGCAATCTCGGCCCTGGCTCTGGCCTGCCAGGCGGCCTTCGCCGAGGCTCCGGCCGGCCATAGTGACGCAGCAATGAAGGAATATCAGGCTGCAGGCTCGCCCTTGGCAGAGGTGCCGATGCACCATGACATCAACCCGCTCGCACCGCGCATGTCGGAGCCCGAGTTCGACAAAGCCAGCCGCATCTTCTTCGAACGCTGCGCCGGCTGCCACGGCGTGCTGCGCAAGGGTGCCACCGGCAAGGCGCTGACGCCTGACCTTACCCTCGAGAAGGGACTCGACTACCTGAAGGTCTTCATCAAGTACGGCTCGCCGGGCGGCATGCCCAACTGGGGCACCTCGGGCGTGCTCACCGACGACGAAGTCGACCTGATGGCACGCTACATCCAGCAGACGCCGCCCGCCCCGCCCGAGTTCGGCCTCAAGGAAATGGAAGCCTCGTGGAAGGTCGTGATCCCGGTGGAGAAGCGCCCCACGAAGAAGATGAACGACCTCAAGCTCGAGAACCTGTTCTCGGTGACGCTGCGCGATGACGGCAAGATCGCCCTCATCGACGGCGACAGCAAGCAGATCGTCAGCATCATCGAGACCGGATACGCGGTGCATATCTCGCGCATGTCGGCGTCGGGCCGCTACCTGTTCGTGATCGGCCGCGACGCCAAGATCAACCTGATCGACCTGTGGATGGAGAAGCCCGAGACCGTCGCCGAGATCAAGGTCGGCCTCGAGGCACGCTCGGTCGAGAGCTCCAAGGCCAAGGGCTGGGAGGACAAGTACGCCATCGCCGGGACCTACTGGCCGCCCCAGTTCGTGATCATGGACGGCGACACCCTGCAGCCGCGCAAGATCGTGTCGACCCGCGGCATGGTGGTCGGCACCCAGGACTACCACCCCGAACCGCGCGTGGCCGCCATCATCTCCTCGCACTTCAACCCGGAGTTCTTCGTCAATGTGAAGGAAACCGGCATGGTGTACTCGGTGGACTATCGCGACCTCGAGAACCTGAGCATCAAGATGATCGAGGCCGCGCCCTTCCTCCATGACGGCGGCTTCGAGTCCTCGCATCGCTACTTCATGGACGCGGCCAACGCCTCGGACAAGATCGCCGTCATCGACACCAAGGAAGGCAAGCTCGAGAAACTGGTGGACGTGGGCAAGGTGCCGCACCCGGGCCGCGGTGCCAACTTCCTCGATCCCAAGTACGGCCCGGTGTGGGCGACCGGCCACCTCGGCGATGAAACCATCTCGTTGATCGGCACCGACCCCGAAAAGCACCCGGACAACGCCTGGAAGGTCGTGCGCACGCTCAAGGGCCTGGGCGGCGGCTCACTGTTCCTGAAGACGCACCCCACCTCCAAGAATCTGTGGGTAGACACCACGC
This sequence comes from Thauera sp. 27, assembly GCF_000310125.2. Classification (NCBI taxonomy): domain Bacteria; kingdom Pseudomonadati; phylum Pseudomonadota; class Betaproteobacteria; order Rhodocyclales; family Zoogloeaceae; genus Thauera; species Thauera sp. 27. The sequence goes on along the minus strand of NZ_AMXB01000012.1, from coordinate 4,627 downwards.
TCAACCCCGACGAGAAGATCAGCCAGGCGGTTGCGGTATGGGACATCGACAACATCGACAAGGGCTACGAGCTGATCCCGATCGGCGACTGGTCGGGCATCAAGGCCGGCCCCAAGCGCGTCGTGCAGCCCGAGTACAACAAGGCAGGCGACGAGGTCTGGTTCTCGGTGTGGAATGGTGCGGACCAGGAATCGGCCATCGTCGTGGTCGATGACAGGACGCGCAAGCTCAAGGCCGTAATCCGCGACCCGCGCCTGATCACGCCCACCGGCAAGTTCAACGTCTATAACACCCAGCACGACGTCTATTAATATCGAGGCTACCCGGAGGGCACGATGTCCGACCGGCCTCTGGTGCCGGCACCGCCGGTCGGACAACGGACAAAAGGCCTGAATCACTTGAACACACGGTTACGACGCGGTACTTGGGCACAACGGGACTTCCTGTCCCGCTGTGCCATCTTTTTTGGACTGTCACCCCAACGCCTCGAAGAACTCGAGCGCGCAGGGCGCCTCGTGGAACTCTCCAGCCACGCAAGCCTGTATCGCAGCGGCGAGCCCGTGCGCGACGCCTGGCTGTTGTGCAGCGGCAGCGTGGTGCGCTTCCAGCCACTCGAGGATGGTGGCCGGCGGGCCATCGAAGTCGTCCAGGGCCCTCAGTTGCTCAACCTCGGTGAGACCTTCAGCGCAACGCACTACCGCTCCTCGTGCGAAAGCAGCAGCCGCTGCATTCTCGTTGCGATCGACATGCGCGTGCTGCGGCCGATGATCAGCGCCGAACCGGCCTTGAGCGCATCGATCATCGAAGCGCTCGCGCGTCGCCTGTCGGCGACGGAAACCGACAGCCGGGGGCATCATCGCAGCACCACTGGCGCCCAGCGCATCCTCGACTACCTTCTCGAGCAAGCCGGCGAGCCAGGCAGGCTGGCAGGAGAAAGCACCGTCACGCTGAATGCCACCAAGAAGGTGATCGCATCTCAGGTGGGACTCACGCCAGAGGCCTTCTCGCGCAGCCTGCGCCAGTTGATCGACCAGGGGGTGCTCGTGGTCGACAAGCGCAATTTCCACATCCAACATGCGGCCTTGCTCGATACCGGGCTCGGTGACGCCGGCCATCGCCTGAGCTTTGCGCGCAAGACACGGCGCACGGCCACGGACATGCGTAACGGTCTCCCGCCCGGGGCGCTGATCAACCTCTGCGGTCGCCTTCGCTTCCTTTCGCAGCAGCTGGCCATCGCCTCGGCCCGGCTGGTGTGGGAGATCGCACCCGCTGATGCCCGGATCCGCCTGCGCCAGTTCGACGGCGAGTTCGAACGCACCCTGGCTCGTCTGCGCAAACTGCCACTGGAAGCGGCGTTGGAGGAACCTCTGGCGGCTGTCCTGAGCACCTGGCCGGCCTATCGCCAAGCCCTGTTATCGACTGCAGCCACCGCCCAGGACCGCTTGAAGCTGTTCCGCCTCAGCGAAGCAGTGCTCAACGTCGCGGACCACCTCACCAGCGTGGCTGCGCAGTGCGCCGGTACGCCCGACGCACGCTATGTGAACGTTGCGGGAAGGAACCGCATGCTGTCGCAGCGCATCGGCAAGCTGTTCCTGTTCCGCGAACTGGTCGACACGCAGGAGGAGATCGACGACCAGATCAGCGCATCGATCGTCGAGTTCGACGCCAACCTCGACGAATTGCGCCAAGGCAGTCGCCGGCTGCCGGAACTCATCGCCCAGCTCGACGAGGTCGCGCAGCAGTGGGAGCGTTTCAGCGCCGCGCTCGCGCCCGACCCCTCGCGGATGAACAGGAACCGCCACGCGCGCCTGCTGCTGGCCGAGGGCGACCGCCTGCTGCGCTACGTGGACACGGCAGTCAAGCTGTACGAACGCCTGACGAAGTAGAACCGGGCGAAAAACCGATCACCGACACCACCAAGCAGCAATGTCATCGACACGAAGACTGACCGCCATACGCGAGCGCATGCACGAGCTCGCAGGCATTCCACACAGCAGCCAGCATGGCGGCGAGCCCTGGGTGGCAAGTCTCGGAGGCCTGCTCGGAATCGCAATCGTGGTTGCGCTCACGCAGGGCATGGTGGGCAGCGAGGCGGCCGTGTTCGTGGTGCCCTCGCTCGGCGCTGCTGCGGTGATCGTGTTCGCCGCGCCGCACAGCCAGTTCGCGCAGCCCTGGCCCCTGCTGGCCGGAAACATGCTGTCGGCACTGGTCGGCGTGCTCAGCCAGCTCATCATCCCCGACCCGACGCTGGCCGGCGCGGCAGCGGTGGGCGGCGCGATCGGTGTCATGCACCTTGCACGCTGCATACATCCGCCCGGCGGTGCGACCGCACTGGCTGCGGTCGTCGGCGGCCCGGCGATCCACGACCTCGGCTTTGCCTATGCCCTCTATCCGGTCGGCCTGAACTGCCTGATCCTGGGCGCAACCGCCATCCTCTTCAACTATCCCTTCCCCTGGCGGCGCTATCCGGCCAGCCTCACCCACTACGCACCGCTGCCCCCTGGGCGTGGTGGTGGCGGCTACCCACTGCCCGGCGACGAACATGTACGCAAGGCAATGGACGAGCTCAATGTCGTGCTGGACGTCGGCACGGACGAACTTCGCCAGGTCGTCCACCGCGCGCTGGCAATCGCGCAATCCAGCGCCGACAGCAGACTGCCCCAGGTGAAGGCCGGTCACTTCTACTGCAACGACCGCCCGGGACAACAATGGTCCGTGCGCCAGATCATCGACGAGCACCGCTCGGCAAACCCGGACGAAGACATCGTCATCTATCGGGTCGTCGCCGGACGCGGCCTGGATCGTACCGGCCGCTGCACCAGAATCGAGTTCGCGCGCTGGGTCGGCAGCGAGTTTCGCCCCCGCCGCCAGCAGCGCTGAAGCGCGACGCTCAACCGCCGCGGAAAGCCTCGGTCACAGATGGCGGTCCAGGCGCGCCAGCACGCGCTCGCGGCCAAGCACTTCGAGCACCGCATCGATCGACGGCGTCTGCGGCACGCCCAGCACGGCCACCCGCAGCGGAATGGCCACCTGCGGCATCTTCAGGCCATGCTCGGCCATCGTGTCCTTGATCGCCTGCGACAGCGCAGCCTTGTTCCAGTCGGTGCCGGCAAGGCGGGCACGCAGGCTGACCAGCGCAGCGCGCGCGGCATCGGTCAGGTGCTGCCCGATCACCTCGGGTGCGGGATGAACATCGGCCACGAACAGCTCGGCCGAGTCCGCCAGTTCGTTGAGATTGGCGACACGGTCCTTGTACAGCGCCACCACGGCCTCAAGCGCCACCCCGGTTTCGGGATTGACACCGCGACGAGCGAGGCGGTTGGCAACTTCGGCAGCGAGAAAGCCGTCATCCGCCTTCTTGATGTACTGCGCGTTGAGCCAGTTCAACTTCTCGGTATTGAACTGCGCCGCCGAGGGGGTGATATGGTCGAGATCGAACCATTCGACGAACTGATCACGGCTGAAGACCTCGTCGTCACCATGGCTCCAGCCCAGGCGCGCCAGATAGTTGATCACGGCTTCGGGCAGGTAGCCGTCGTCGTCATACTGCATCACGCTCACCGCACCGTGGCGCTTGGAGAGCTTGGTGCCATCGTCGCCCAGGATCATCGACAGGTGGGCGTAGAGCGGCACCTCGGCGCCGAGCGCGCGCAGCACGTTGATCTGGCGCGGGGTGTTGTTCACATGGTCGTCGCCACGGATGACATGGGTGATGCCCATGTCCCAGTCGTCCACCACCACGCAGAAGTTGTAGGTCGGCGTGCCGTCGGCACGCGCGATGATGAAGTCGTCCATCTCGGCGTTGGCGATCTCGATGCGCCCCTTGACGAGATCGTCCCACGCCACCACGCCATCGGTCGGATTGCGGAAGCGCACCACCGGCTGCACGCCTTCGGGCGGCTGCGCCAGGGCCTTGCCCGCCTCGGGGCGCCAGCGCCCGTCATAGCGCGGCTTCTCGCCGCGGGCGCGCTGCGCCTCGCGGATAGCGTCGAGTTCCTCGGACGACATGTAGCAGTGGTAGGCGGTGCCGGCGGCCAGCATCTGGCCGATGACCTCCTTGTACCGGTCCATGCGCTGCATCTGATAGAACGGGCCTTCGTCATGCGCCAGGCCCAGCCAGTCCATGCCGTCGAGGATGGCCTGCACCGCCTCGGGCGTCGAGCGGGCGACGTCGGTGTCTTCGATGCGGAGGACGAAGGTTCCGCCATGGCGACGGGCAAAAGCCCAGGAGAACAGCGCGGTACGGGCGCCGCCGATGTGCAGGTAGCCGGTCGGGCTGGGTGCGAAGCGGGTGCGGACAGGACGGGAGGCAATGGCTTGGGACATGGCGAAAAGGAAACTGGATGCTTGAGCGAAGCGCGGATTCTAAGCGATTGCCGCGCCGCGGGGTGCCGTAGGCGCAACGCAAGTCGCGAGCTGTTCGCGGCCGGCCCCAGGCCCCGTCGCCTTCAACCCCTCGCGGCTCGCGCCGCTCCCACGCGGGGGCGATCCGCGCCGCGGGGTGCCGTAGGCGCGACGCAAGTCGCGAGCTGTTCGCGGCTGGCCCCAGGCCCCGTCGCCTTCAACCCCTCGCGGCTCGCGCCGCTCCCACGCGGGGGCGATGCGCGCCGCGGGGTGCCGTAGGCGC